>CBHWDR010000525.1:0-3022 GCA_966112575.1 uncultured Chitinophagales bacterium | reverse complement strand
AGCAAATGGCGGCTCTGGGCCGATTTCAGCAACGGTGTCAACACAGGTGGTCGCATCGAGTATGTGCAGCTCTTCACCTGGATCGCCCTGATCATCCTCGTGATCGCCTGTATCAACTTCATGAACCTCTCCACCGCGCGATCCGAGCGCCGCGCCCGCGAAGTCGGGATCCGCAAAACCCTGGGCTCCCGCCGCGGACAACTGCTGGCGCAGTTTATGGCCGAGTCGATGGTGCTTTCAATGGTTTCCTTTCTTCTGGCGCTGGGACTTGTTTACCTGGTGCGTCCCGCTTTCAGCACCCTCCTGAATGAAGACCTCCGCATCCCGGTGGAAGAACCGCTTAGCTGGATCATCGCCTTCGGAGTTGTACTCTTCACCGGCCTGCTCGCAGGCAGTTACCCGGCCTTATATCTTTCGGGCTTCCGCCCGGTGAAGGTGCTGAAAGGCACCTTCCTTCCCGGCAGGCAGGCGCTGTTGCCGCGAAAGATCCTCGTTACCGCCCAGTTCATTGTTTCCATCGTCTTCATCTCGGCCACGCTGATCGTGTACCAGCAGCTCCGGCATGCCCAAAGCCGTTCGCTCGGCTATAGCCAGAACCAGCTGCTGATGGTCAATGCTTCGCAGAACACCGACAAAAGCTTTGATGCGCTGCGCCATGAACTGCAGCAGTCGGGCCTGGTTGCCGATGTCAACCGCACTTCGGGCCCGGTCACCGATGTACTCGGCTCCACCTCCGGCATCCGCTGGGTGGGTGCGCCGCCGAGCAACAACCTGGTCATCGGCTTCCTGTTCACCAATGAGCATTTTGCCAAAACCATGCAGGCAAGGATACTGGCCGGGCGCGACCTGCAGCCGGGCGACTCCAACCGCGTGTTGTTCAACGAGGCGGCGATCCGGGTGATGGGCATCAAGGATCCGGTAGGGAAGACCATCAACTGGGCCGGTCGCGACCGGCAGATCGTGGGCATCGTGGGCGATATGGTGATGGGTTCTCCCTATGCGCCGGCCAGTCCGCTGATGATGGTCTATGAGAACCGCTGGTCGGGACGCATCAACATGCGGATCGCACCGGGAGCCGACGTACAGCAGGCGCTGGCGGTGATCGAAAGCACGTTTAAGAAATACAGTCCCGAAACGCCCTTCGACTTCCGTTTTGTGGATGATGCCTACAACGAGAAGTTCCTGAACGAGCAGTTGATCGGCAAGCTGGCGCTGGTTTTTGCCGGGCTGGCGATCTTCATCTGCTGCCTTGGGCTTTTCGGGCTCGTAGCTTCCTCCATCGAAAGAAGGAAAAAAGAGATCGGCGTGCGCAAGGTACTCGGCGCTTCCCTGCAAAGCCTGCTGGTGCTGCTTTCCCGCGAGTTCCTGGTGCTGGTGGCCCTGGCCTTCCTGGTGGCGATACCGGTAGCCTGGTGGGTCATGAATCGCTGGCTGGAAAACTATACCTATCGCATCAACGTGGGCCTCGGTGTTTTCCTGGCGGTGGGCCTTATCACGGTGCTCATCGCGCTCATCACCATCGGGCTGAATGCTTCGAAGGCAGCCCTGGGCAACCCCGTACGCAGCCTGAGGAATGAATAGATCGCTGATGTTATGATCGCTGATCTCTGATCTGCTTTCAGGTCAGCGATCGGTACTTCAGCGATCAGCGATAAAAATAAATTTTATGTTGAGAAATTACATCAAGGTCGCCTTGCGCAATCTCTGGAAAAACAAGACCTATTCCATCCTGAATATGGCCGGTCTGGCGATCGGGCTGGCTTGCTTTCTCCTGATCACCCTGTTTGTGATCGATGAACTGAGCTTCGATCGCTTTGAAAAAAGATCGGCTGATATTTACCGCATCAACTCCGACATCAAGTTGGGCGGGAATGCCCTCTTTATGCCCATGACTTCGGATATCATGGGGGCGATACTGAAAAAAGACTACCCCGAAGTGGAGCAATTCACTCGCGTGTTTACCAACAACGGGAGCAAGTTGATCCGCAAGGGTGCCAACTGGGTAAGCGAAGACCATGTGGGCCACGTGGATTCCACGTTCTTCGAACTCTTCACCCTGCCGGCGAAGACCGGTGATACCCGCCATGCGCTCGACGAGCCCAACACCGTTGTGCTCACGGAATCGGCGGCGCGCAAGTATTTCGGGTCAACCGATGTATTGGGCAAGTCGGTTGAGGTGAATGGCGAGCGCAACCCATTCTATAAGATCACAGCCGTGGTAGGCGATTTCCCCGAGAATGCACACATGGACCTGACCATGTTCTTCTCGATGAAGAACGTGGACTATACCTGGGGACAGGCCACCAGCCATAATTTTCGCACCTACCTGCTCCTGCGCCCGGGTGCGGATGCAAAAGCCCTGGAGCGCAAGTTCCCCGAGTATGTAGACCGATACGTTCTGCCCCAGGCCCAGCAGTTCATGAATGTGAGCTCCATGGCCGAATTCGAAAAAGGAGGCAACAAGTTGCGCTACAACCTGCAGGCGCTCACCGATATTCACCTGCACCCGGCTTCGTATGAAATGCGGGCACCCGGCAATATTCAATATGTCTACATCTTTTCGGCCGTTGCCATCTTCATCCTGCTCATTGCCTGTATCAATTTCATGAACCTGACCACGGCCCGCTCGGCCAACCGCGCCCGCGAGGTGGGCATCCGCAAGGTGCTGGGCACCGAAAGGCGCAGCCTCATCACCCAGTTCCTCACCGAGTCCACCCTGATGGTCTTCTGCTCCCTGGTGCTGGCCCTGCTCATCGCTTTCCTCGTCATGCCCCTGTTCAACGATCTTTCAGGCAAGCAGATCTCGCTGTCCAGCCTTTTCTCGCCCCTTGTCCTTCCGGTTTTGCTCGTTCTTCCCTTTGTCGTTGGTCTTCTCGCGGGTAGCTACCCCGCTTTTTACCTGAGCGGCTTCCGACCGATCGAAGTACTGAAAGGCAAGCTGCGCATGGGAAGCCGGAGCGGTGGCTTGCGCAGCGTGCTGGTGGTGGGCGGTGGACCGGCAGGTCTGGAGGCCGCGCGCGTG
>CBHWDR010000524.1:0-3039 GCA_966112575.1 uncultured Chitinophagales bacterium | reverse complement strand
GCTTATCCTGGTGCTTTTATTGTGTTCCTGCCGGGTTTCGAAGCCTTATAACCCGGCGCGGAAATTCAGCCGGCAGGAGCTGCAACAGGATTATACCCTCTTCCGGAACATCCTCGAAGAGTCGCATCCCAGCCTTTACTGGTACACGCCGAAAGACAGCATGGACTTTTACTTCGACAAGGGCGCGGCCATGCTGCGCGATTCGATGACCGAGTTCCATTTCCGTAATGTGCTGAGTTATGTGCTGGCGCAGATCCGCTGCGGGCACACCACGGCGCGCGGTTCGAAAGAGGCTTCCCGTTTTGCCGAGCGTTCCCGTACTTCCGTTCTTCCGTTCAGCGTCAAGACCTGGACCCGCGATACGGTGGTGATCACCTCCAACCCGGGCCGGCGCGACAGCCTTGGCCTGCGTGCCTCGATGATCACTGCCATCGATGGCAAGCCGGTGGCGCAGGTGGTCGACTCCTTGTTCACCTACCTGTCGGCCGACGGCTACAACACCACGCACAAGTTCCAGACCCTGAGCAATGGCATGGCCTTCCGCAATATCTATGGCAACATCTTCGGCCTCCGCGCCGGCACCCCCATCGAATACATCGACTCAACCGGGGCCCGACGTACCGCCACTGTCGCCCGCCTGGTGCCACCGCCAGACACGAGCCGCCGGACCCAGCCGACGTCGAATCTTCCGCGGCCTTCGAAGCGCGAACGCAGGCAGCGCATGCTGGAAGCGCAGCGCAACCTGCGGATCGACACGGCCCTGAACGCGGCGGTGATGGAGTTGAACACCTTTGCCGGCAACAACCGGCTGCGCTCCTTCTTCCGTCGGTCCTTCCGCACCATGAAAAAGCGCAACCTGCAGAACCTGGTGATCGACCTCCGCGGCAATGGCGGCGGAAGCGTGGTCCTCTCCAACCTGCTCACCAAGTACATCACCGACCGCCCCTTCCGCGTGGCCGACTCGCTCTATGCCGTCACGAGCAAGAGCCGCTACCGGCAATACCGCAGCCAGTATTTCCTCAACCGGATGTTCTTTATCTGGATGACACGCAAGAAAAAAGACGGCTTCTATCATTTCACCTATTTCGAAGGGAAGAACTTCCAGCCGAGGAAGCGGAATCATTTCGAAGGACAGACCTACGTCCTCACCGGCGGCAACACCTTCTCGGCCGCAACGCTCTTCGCCAAAGCCCTCAAAGGCCAGCCCGACGTAACGATCGTTGGTGAGGAAACCGGTGGCGGCGCCTACGGTAATTCGGCCTGGCTCATCCCCGACGTGACCCTGCCCACGACGCATGTACGTTTCCGCCTGCCGCTCTTCCGCCTCGTGATCGACAAGACGGCGCCCAAGGGCTTCGGCGTCTTCCCCGATGTTCTCGTAGAGCCGGGCATCCCTGCCATTCGCCGCAATGCGGATTTCAAGATGGAGAAGGTGGAGGAGCTGATAAAGGCTAAGAGAAGCTAAGAGGTAAAGGAGCGGAAAAGAGGAGAGGTTGCCAAAGCGACCTGGCCTCAACTCTTGAACTCTTGAACTGGAACTCGCGCAGAGGCGCAGAGGCGCAGAGAATTTATTAACACGATTAAGCCCTCCGTCCAACCCTCCTACAAGCACGAACTCCTGAACGCTCAGAAGCCAACTATTGAACTCTTGAACTTTTGAACTTTTGAACTTCGCAAACTCGCAAACTATCCCTCAATCCGGAACCGATCCGCATCGCGCCAGAACTGGAACTTCTCCCGCACATCGAGGAGGTCTTCGCGGTTCAGGGTGATGGAGAAAACATCTTCTTCATGCTCTTTGTGGTAGCGAATGGCGCCGAGGGGGTCGATCACCATGGAATCGCCGCTGTGGTAGATGCCGTTGCCGTCTTCGCCCACGCGGTTCACGCCGATGACATAGGACTGGTTCTCGATGGCGCGGGCCTGAAGCAGGGATTTCCAGGCCGTGTTGCGGCGTTCGGGCCAGTTGGCTACATACACCAGCACATCGTATTCAAAAGCACCGTCTTCACCATACTGCTGCCGCGCCCAGACCGGGAAGCGCAGGTCGTAACAGACCATGAGGTTCACCTTCCAGCCATTGACCGAAGCGATGAGGCGCTGCACACCGGGGGTGTAATGCTCGTGCTCATGACCGAAGGCAAAGAGGTGGCGCTTGTCGTAGGTGCCGAACTGACCGTTGGGCATCATCCACATGAGGCGGTTGAAGTACTGTCCTCCCTCTTGGATCATGAGGCTGCCGGTAAGGATGATGCGCTGCTCGCGAGCCACCCGCTCCATCCATTGCATCGTATGGCCTTCCATCGTCTCGGCCAGCTGTTCGGGCTTCATGCTGAAGCCGGTGGAAAACATCTCGGGAAGGATCACCACCTGCGGCTGGTCAATGCCGCCGATCTTTTCTTCGAGCATGGCGCGGTTGGCCGCAGGATCTTCCCAGTGAAGCCTGGTCTGGATCAGCGAGAACTTGAGTGAAGACATGCGGCACAGGTGGGGACTGCTTAGCTTCGAATCAAACGCGATCTATGAGCCAGCAACCCCTCGTGCTCGAACGCACCTACGATGCGCCGGTGGAAACGGTCTGGAAGGCCCTCACCGATCTGCCCTCCCTGCGTCAATGGTATTTCAACGTGGACGATTTTCGACCCGAGGTAGGCTTTCGTTTCCGCTTCGCTGGCCAGGGGAAAGAAGGACAAGCCTATATGCATAGCTGCCAGGTGACCCACGTGGTGCCCCTGCGCGTCATCGCCTATACCTGGGCCTATGAAGAGTATGCCGGACAGTCGGAACTCCATTTCGAGCTCTTTCCCGAAGAAGCCGGAACGCGCCTCGTGCTGACGCATTCGGGCCTGGAGAGCTTCCCGCAGCTGCCCGACTTCCGTCGGGAAAATTTCAACGAAGGATGGAGCTGGTTCCTCGGCACCGGTCTTCCCGGCTTCCTCGCAGGAGCGGGCGGTCGGGGAGCGCATGGGTCATGATTTCTTAACTGACCGCCTCCGCGAGCTGATCTATGAATGTATCCCGGATGTGCGGGAGCAGCTT
>CBHWDR010000523.1:0-3044 GCA_966112575.1 uncultured Chitinophagales bacterium | reverse complement strand
TGTGGTCTTTATCATTTCGCTTACGGCCCAGCAGTCCCAGTAAGCCCAGCAGTCCTGCCAGTCCCCACTTGCCACTGTCGCCATCGTCGTCACGATCATCGGCAGTCCGCGTTGTAGTGGTCGTATTGTCGTTGGTTTGTGCATTTACTTCCGGGCCCGTTAAAGCCAGGAATGCTGTAAGACCGAAAACACCTGCGTACTTCATTGCTTTTTTCATCTTTCTTTTATTTAAGTTGGTTATTATTTGCCTTGGCTCCGGTTGCGCAACAGGTGCTACGAAAGTCATGCCCATCATCCCCGTCCGGCAAATAAACCATGCACGCATGAGCTTTGCAGCGTTCTAAGGTTCAGGCAGGAATAAAAAAAGAAGGTGGTTTTCACCACCTTCTTTTTTATAAAACACATAACAGAGCTCATTCATCCTCATCAAGATTAAACATCCTGCAGTTCCACTTCACGGGGCGCAGCAGCTGTAGCAGTGGCCGCGCGTTTCCCGATCTTCTTCAGCTTGCGGATCTGCAACACGAGGTAAATGATCACACCCCAGACGGCAGCCATGATCGACCCGGCCATCAGGAGGAGCCAGACCGGTGCTTTGTCGCGGGTGCCCCAAAGTGAGCGCCTTTCGAAATTTGAAGCCGCCACCGTGTATTTGCCCCAGGGAACCGGTTTATCGAAGGATAAGTTGCCAAACTCCTCGTTGTCTTCGATTTTAGCCACCAGCAGGATGTTGTTCTTCTGGTCCATGGCCGGGAGGCCGGTGGTTTTGAATTCGCCTACGGCTGTGCCGGTGGAGTCAGTCGTATACGTTTCCTCATCACCGATCTTCAACTCCCCGCCCAGGCGCTGAACGCCGAGCTTCACATCCACTTCGGGCACCGGCATCCAGCCGCTGCTGTCGAATTTCATCACCTGTGCCCGCACTTTCCGTACCCCTTCCTCATTCAGGGTGTCGAGCACGATCCTGGCCTTGGCAATGGAAAGCTCGGCCGTGGCCTCCTCAAATTTCTTCGTCTTCTCCGATACGGCGAGGAAGGTATGCGCGGGACTGAGCGACCAGCTTTCCTTCAGCGATGGCGGGATGATGGATTTGGCTTCCCCTTTGCTGTCGGTTGTCACCTTGCCGATCAGGTGTTCGGCATTGGCCTCGTCGAGGTAGAGGTGCAGCACGGCGCCGGCTACGGGCTGCAGCTTGTTCTCTTCCTTCACCATCGCTTTCACCTTCAGGTATTGCAGCGCGCCATTCTGGTTGAAGTAACGAAGGCTCACGGAGAGCTCGGGCTTCTCTGCCTGTGCAAACAGGAGCTGGCTGAAGGCCAGTGCAAGGGCAAGGCAGATCTGTTGGGGTTTATGCAGCTTTTTCATCTTCGGTAATCGTTTCTTGAATGGGGATGATGGGGAAGACGCGGGCGAAGAACGTGATCACCAGCAGGGCGCCGGCAAGGGAGCCGAGGGTAATGGCCCACTCCTCCCAGCTGGGAAAGTAGTGGTGGTACCGTTCCGGCGCATCATGCATGGGCAGGAATGGATGCAGCAGGGTGGGCGTAACGATGAGGTAACGCTTGAACCAGGCGCCCACCACCACCATCACACCCGCGATGAACATGGGCAGGGGCTTCCGTCCGGCTTTAAATACGAGGATGCAGATCGGAAGGATCAGGCCCACCACGATGGCGAACCAGAAAAGGGGTGCGTACTCACCGGCAAAGATGGTCGTCAGATGCTCATCCTCTGTGCGCTTCATCTTGAAGGCCGGCACGAGGTACTCGTTGATATTGAAGTAGAGATAAAGAAGGGCGAGCATCACCACGATGCGGCCCATCTTCTCGAAATGCATTTCGGTGATGTAGCGCTCCAGCTTGTAAGAGCGGCGGAACACATACATCGCCACCACCACGCCGCCGGCGCCAACGAGGAAGGCGCCTGAAATGAAGTAGGCGCCGAAGTTGGTGCTATCCCAGCCCGGCCGGTACGTGGTTGCAAAAAGCCAGGAAGTGACCGTATGGATACAGAAGGCCACGGGAATGATCGTGATGCAAAGAATATTGATCGCGCGGTCGCTGATCTTGATCTGCTGGCCCGTGCCTTTCCAGAACGTGCCGAGCAGGGTGTAGAAACGGGTCAGCCATTTGGGCTGCCGGTCCTTGTTGGCCAGGAGGATCTTCAGGTCGGGCAGCAGTGGCAGGTAAAGCAGGAGCAGCGAGATGAAGAAATAAGTGGTGATCACAATTACATCCCACATGATGGGCGACTGGATGCGGCCGTAGAGGAAGAGGTTGTAGAACCTTTCCGGTCGGCCCATGTCCACGATGATGATGATCGAGGCGAAGACGATCGCCGACACGGCAATGATCTCGGCGATGCGCGTGAGCGGCGTACTCCAGTGGACGTTCGCCAGGCGCAGCACGGCCGTGATCAGCGAACCGACGAGGCTGATGGCAACGAAAAAAACAAAGTTGGAGATGTAGATACCCCAGGATACGTAGTCGCCCATATTGGTGACGACCAATCCGCGGGTGATCTGCCGGTAGTAGGCGTAGGCGCCGGCAAGACAGAAGGCCAGCAGGATGCCGACCCATAACATGCCCCGGCGGCCGAATTTCTGCGGCAGCAGATCGCTGGCGATCTGTTGGGGGGATAAAGCAGTTGAGGTTTTCACGAGAAAGAAGTTTGGTTAACTTTTTTGTGGTTCGTTCTCCTGTCCGGCTTCGAACGGGAAGTTGCGGTTGACCGGTGGCAGGTAATAGACCCGGGGCTTCGTTCCGAGGTCTTCCATCAGCCGGTAGCCGGCCTTGTCGCGCACCAGTTCACTGAAGCGGAAGGTCTCGGCGCCGTTCGTTACGCTGTCCTCGTTCATATCACCGAAGAAGAATACGCCGTTGGGACAGGCCTGCACGCAGTGCGGCAGCTCGCCCTGGCGAACCATATCGGGACAGAAGTCGCATTTGCCAACGGTACCGATCTTCTGGGGCATGCTGGTTTCCGGAGAATAGCAAAGGCTTTTGACGTCATCGGTCAGTGCCGGCTCTTCCCAGTTGAACACA
>CBHWDR010000522.1:0-3045 GCA_966112575.1 uncultured Chitinophagales bacterium | reverse complement strand
TTCCCCGGGGCTTTTTGGTATCGGAAGAACTATTAGATTTTCACGACTCGTTCGCTCACATTGCGATTCTCGTCTTCATAACCCAGCTTCACCACGTAGACGCCTGCGGCCTTGCCGGTCAGGTCCACCATTTCCATCTTGGTGGCATTGCCGTTGAAGGACTTGGTCCAGATCAGCTGACCGATCGAGTTGTACACGTTGATGTACTTCAGCGTGCTCGGGGTCTGCAGGTGCCATACACCGAAATTGTTCTGGAACGGAGAAGGCAGGATCAGGTAGCCTTGCTGCTTGATCTTGGCCGGCAGAACACGGGTGGTCAGGTTCACGTTGTCGATGAAGATGTTGTTCTCGTAGTTGCTGGTCGTGCGGAAGAAGGTCATCACCGGTCCGTTGGCGCCAAGGCCGGTCAGGTCGATGGTTTCCTTTCTCCAGGTATTTGCACCGCCGGGGAAGTGCTCTCCCTGCTGTCCGTAGTTGGGATCCTGGATCGTCTGCAGGTCTTCACCCCACTTCTTGTACACCGAGGTAAAGGTGTTGCCGCAGTCGCGGGAGATGAGTACTTCCAGGGTATCCATCGGGATGGTGGTGCTGCCCGGGTAGCTGTAGGTAGCTGCCGACAGGTCAAAGCTCAGCGTTACCGAATCCACACCGCTGTAGGTCACGTTCGGCGAAGCAAGTTCGTCGCGCTGTCCGAGGCTGGTGTAGTTGTAGGTGTTGATGAAGGCAGATCCGGCGTTTCCGTTGCCGTTGGCGAAACGGGTCCAGCCGATCGAGTTATCCGGGTTGCTTACCGACCAGCCGTTGGGGGCGAAGGTGGAACCGGAGAAGTTCTCGGTCAGCGGAGCCGAAACCGTACCCGCCAGCGAGAAGGCTTTCACCAGGGTATCGTTCGCAGCATACATGTCGCCGATGCCCGAAACGGTCACAGGCTCCCAGCTGTACACGCGGATCGAATGCGCACCGGTAGCGGTGATGTTTGCCGCAGGCAGGTTCACGGTGGTCTCCTGGTCGCGCAGCAGGTTCAGACCGGTGAGGTTGGCCGTTTGTGCGGCGCCACCATCGATGCTGTACGAAACCTTCACGGCTGTGATGCTTTCGCTGCCCACATTGCGTACGGTCACGCTCGGGGTGAACTGGCCGTTACACAGGATCGCTTTGGGATCGTTGATCGACATCACGCGGGCATCACGCTTGAACACGCCAGTGATGTTGATGTTGTCGAGGAACACGTTGTTTCCATAACGGTTGGTGTTCTGCCAAACGAGTACCACGGCGCCGGAGGCGGTAGCAGTATTGCCCAGGGCAATGCGCTCGTTTCTCCAGTCACCTGCTGCGGGTGCCGTATAGTCGCCGGTGGCCGAACCAGCCGTAGCCAGGGTAGCGCCCCACTTCCGGTAAACCGAAGTGAAGGTGTTTCCGCAGTCGGTCGACAGCAGCACATTCAGCGTATCGCTGTTGGCAGCAGCCGGGTAGTTCTTATGCGCCAGGTCGAAGGTTGCCAGCAGCGAATCGGCACCAGTTACATTGATGTATGGCGTGCGGATCGCATCGATCTGGTTGTTCAGGTTGTTGTTGTAGTTGTCGATGAAGGCCGAGAACTGGCTGTTGCGGCCGGGGGCGCGCTTGATCCAGGTGGCGTTGGCGTTGGGGTTGATGATCGACCAGCCGGTAGCGGGGAAAGCCTGCTCGAAGCCTTCCACTACAGGAGGACTGCTCAACGCAACGACGGTGAACGCTTTCGACAGGGTGTCATTGCTGGTGTTCACATCGCCGGTGCCCGAAGCGGACACAGGGGCGAAGGTGAAGGCCGTGATGCTGCGGTTGCCCGGCGTGGTAGCCGTCGGGTCCAGTACCACCTGGGTAGAAGCACCCGGTGCAAGGGCAACGTTGAAGGTCTTGTTCAGCACGGGGCCGGTACCGATGCGGTAGCCTACCTGGAAGCCCGTTACGGCTTCTGCGCCATTGTTGAATACGGTCACGCGGGGTACCACCGAGTTCGAGCAATACGTCGTTGCCGGGGCATCGATCGACTGCAGGCGGATGTCGCGGGCCGACTGGCGCTGGAGGTTAATATTGTCGATATAGATGTTGTTACCAAAGCGGCTGGTGTTGCGGAAGACCACGATCACGTTCGGGTTGGTCAGGATCGTACCGGTTACCGCGATCTGCTCGGTTCTCCAGTCGGCAGCCGGCGGGTTGAGGTAGGAAGCGGTGGAGCTGGCTACGCCGAGCTGGGGTCCCCACTTCTTGTACACCGTCTGGTAGGTCGCGCCGCAATCGCCGGAAACGAGTACCGTCAGGGTATCCCAGAAGGCGCCGGACGTGCCGTAGTAGCGATGGGCCACGTCGAAATTGATCTGCAGCGTGGTCACGCCCGAAGTGGAAACGGGGTTGCTGCGGAAGTCGTCGATATTGTTGGTGCCGTCTACGTCGTAGTTGTTGATCCACATGGCGCCGGCCGAGCCGTTGCGTCCCGGGGTGGCACGCAGCCAGGTGAAGTCACCGTTGGGGTTGATGCGGCTCCAGTTGGCAGGAGGGAAGGCCGTGCCTTCGAAGCCTTCCTGCACCGGGAGCGCACCGGTAGCGGCGTACGTGGTCGTGATATTGGCTGAAGCATCGTTGGCCGGGAAAGCATCCGCGGCGCCGTTGGGCAGCGTGGTGCGGGCCGAAATGGTATTGGCGCCACCGTTCAGGGTGAGGGCGCTGAGGATAACGTTGGTCGAGGCGCCGGGGGCGAGGTTGCCGGTCCAGGCCTGTGCGGCCAGGGGCGTACCGTTAAGCGTAACCACGATGTTCACCGAAGTAAGCGCGTTGGAACCGTAGTTGCGCAGCGTCACCACGGGGCTGGCGGTGCTGGAGCAGGATACCGAACCGTTGGCCGGGGTAACCACCGCGGTGATACCGGCATCGTTCGGAACCGCCACGAGGGGCTGGCAACCGAGCGAGGTCAGAAGGGTATTGCGGTCGGCCGCAGTGGTCAGCGCCGTTTCCATGCGTACGACCTGCTCCTGGGTGAACAGGTTCATACAGGCGTCATCGGCATAG
>CBHWDR010000521.1:0-3050 GCA_966112575.1 uncultured Chitinophagales bacterium | reverse complement strand
CGTGCTCGAGCTGCGCCTCAGTCAGGTGCAGGACCCGGCCACCGAAGCGCAGGTCGATGAATTCATGCACGTGCATTTCAAAGGCGTCTATTTCCTGACGCAGAAATGCCTGCCCCTGCTCAACGACGAGGGAAGGATCATCAACATCTCCAGCGGCACGACCCGCTTCGCCAACCCGGGCTATTCCATCTATGCATCGATGAAAGGCGCGATCGAAGTGTTTACCAAATACCTCGCAAAAGAACTCGGTGCCCGCGGCATCCGTGCCAACGTGGTAGCGCCCGGCCCGATCGAGACCGATTTCAACAACGCCACCATCCGCAATAACCCCAACCTGAAGAACATGCTGAGCGCCCTCACGCCGCTCGGCCGCGTAGGCAATGCCGAAGACATCGGCGGCGTGATCACCTTCCTCTGCAGCGATGCCGCCCGCTGGATCAATGGCCAGCGTATCGAGGTAAGCGGTGGGATCAACGGGTAATAATTAGGGAATTCGGAAATTCGAGAATTCGAGAATGAGCTAATCAGCTAATTAGCTAATGAGGCTTCACTGCCGTCGGCAGCTTCATTTTCAATAGCAAGCTTTATCAGCTTATCAACTTACTTCGATACCCGTCGAAGACGGGTGTACCGCCCTCTTTATTCTTTATTCCTTGTTCGATATTCTGTATTCTTTATTCTTATTCCCCGCTTCTCCGCACCACCTGTATCAGCTGTCCGGTGGAAATGATGCCCGATCCGCGGTGGACGAGGTTTTGCCCGAAGAGGACCTTGTTGTTCTTCGACCGGTAGGTAGCCAGGGTTTTCAAGGGTTCCTTGCCCTGCTCGGCCGTGAGCTGGTTGATGGTGGTGACCGAACAGCGGGCGCAGGGCTTCACCCCGTAAAAATCAACGGCATTGATGCGGAAATGGTGGAACTCGTCTTCTTCGAAGGGCTGGCCGCCGGTGAAGACGATGTTGGGACGAAAACGATCCATGGGCACGGGATCCTGCAGGCGGCTGTTGAGATCATCGAGCGAGGATTGTCCAATGATGAGGAAAGGGTAAGCATCGGAGAAGGAGGTGATCTCCTGCTCCCGCGCATAGTCGGGGTCCACGGGGCGCCGCGTATCGTCGGGCATGAACACGAGCCGGCAGGCCTGCTCCAGGTGGCGGCTGAACCATTCGTCGGCTTCATCGCTCACCGTGATCGCCCGGCAGGCATCGTCCCAGACCTGCACCTGTACGAGCTGTTTTGATTCGGGAGAAAAAGGTACGTGCAGGCTTTCCCCGGTTTGCCGATGCCGCACCAACAAGCCATTTGGAACCAATGAAACCTGGAGCAAGGCCATCGCGGGTGTCTGCCGCTGCGTCATGAACTGCCCCTTTTCATCAACCAGCATCCAGCGCCGGTCGTGCTGCAGGCCCCGGTCGGTGACCAGTGCGGACGTAAGCGGGATGCCGCCAAGAGACTTGATCGGGTAAATGAACAGGGCACTGATCTGGATCATGACCAAATGTAGGCGATTCACTTCTACATCGGCGTTATTGAAACGCATCCGATCCGGATCCCTCACTTCTGTTCAAAGAACCGGGCCTGTGAATTGTACAGATCAGGAAACGATGAACAGAAAGATCAAGATTGGCATGTGGATCCTCATTCCGGCGATCACTGTGGTCGCAGCGTTGACTATATTCCAGCAACGAAACAAGCATGTACCCGTACCCGACAGTACCTGGAAGGATTTCGAGGCGCCGAGTGCACGGGTGTTGAACGCCACACAACGAAAACAGCTGGAAGGCGTTTACCAGCTGCGCGCCGGCCAGGACAGCTTTGGCAATACGGCCGTGGTTCGATGGAGCTTTACCGGCCCCGACAGCAATCGCTTCTACCGTGCCGGGATCTTCTTCGAAAAAGATGCGATCTATTTTATCTGCGAAGGCCGACAGGTGGATTCCAATATCCTGCTCAAAGGCTACTGGCGCGAACTCGAAGGCCTGAACGGCGCTACCGGTCCCGTTCACCTCACCGTTCCGCTCGCTTCGCTGCGTAATGGCCGGGTTAGCATCACTGGACAATACGGCAAAAAAGCCAACAGCGAGCCCGACAGGTCGATCGCGCTTGACTACCAACGGCCGCTTTACCAGGGTGGGCCATTGGAGATCATCGCGCACCGCGGCGGTGGGCGCACCGGCGATTACCTGCCTTCCTCGGAAAATACCGTTGAGCTGATCCGGGAGGCGGCTCTCTTCGGTGCCAGCGGTGTGGAGATCGATGTGCAGCTGACCAAAGACCGCGTGCCGATCGTTTTTCACGACGGTAGCCTGACCGCGCGGTCGATCGAAGGGGTGTACAAGGGAAAGGTGAGCGAGCTGAGCTTCGCGGAACTGCAAAAGATCCCGCTGAAGAAAGGCGAGACCATCCCCACCCTGGAAGAAGCGCTCACGGTCATCACCCGGGAAACGCCCTTGCGCTTTGTCTGGCTCGATGCTAAAGACTCCAACACGCTCGACCAGGTGCGCGCGCTTCAGCAGCGATTTACCCGCGAAGCCGGGCCCGACCGCAAGCTGGAGATCGTCATTGGCATTCACGATGAAAATGTGCTCGCGAAATTGCGGCAGCTGCCCGACTATCGAAAAATTCCCACACTTTGCGAGCTCGAGCCGGATACGGCCTCGTCCATAAACGCGCGCATCTGGGCACCGATCTGGACAGAAGGCCTGCAGGAAGAAGCAGTAGCCAAAATGCGCCGGGAAGGCCGCCGTGCATTTGTATGGACCATTGATAAAGAGAAGCAGATAAAGGAGTTCTTATTCGATGGCGGATACGATGGCATGGTCACGAACTTCCCGTCCCGCGTGGCTTTCTACCATTTTTCGCGGCAATAGTCTTAACCAATTCTTGTGCTGCCTTTACCGGGTTAAGGCCGTCAATAGCGCTAACTTCATGATTCCAATCAATAGCGCTCATGCGACGAAAAACCTTTGCCTTAGCCATGCTTACCATTACCTCCTCAGTTGCCCGCAGCCAGCAGGCTATCCGGCACCACATGGCCGGTTTCCGGATCCAT
>CBHWDR010000520.1:0-3050 GCA_966112575.1 uncultured Chitinophagales bacterium | reverse complement strand
GCTGTTCGGCGTCCAGTACGAGCGCAGCAAGACCACCAACGGCTTCCAGCGTTTCGCTACTTCTTACTACACATTCGCTACCTGGAACGACTTCGTGAGCGGCAACCGCCCCCTGGATTACGGCGTGACCTACTCGCTTGATCCCAAAGGCGCCCAGGCTTTCCCGAGCTTCCAGTTCAACCAGTATTCCGCCTATGTGCAGGACGAGATTGCGCTTACCCCGCGTTTCCGCCTCACTGCCGGCCTGCGTGTTGACCTGCCCACCTACCCCGACGTGAAGGAGATCAAGACCCACCCGCTGGTGGCTGCTCTGAACTTCGAAGGTGGTGAGAAGATCAATACCGGAGTCCTTCCCGATGTTCGTCCGCTGTGGAGCCCCCGCCTCGGTTTCAACTGGGATGTGAACGGCGACCGTTCGCTCCAGCTCCGTGGTGGTACCGGTATCTTCTCCGGCCGCGTTCCTTTTGTATGGATCGTATCGCAGTCGGGAGATGCCGGTCTGCTGCAGGTGACGCAAACCTTCAGCGGCGCCAACGTACCGGGTCCCTTTAATGCCGATCCGAACGCTTATGTGCCCACGACCCGTCCCCAGCCCGGCACCGTGATCCCGAGCACGATCTCTGCCCTGGACCCCGACTTCAAGTTCCCCCAGACCTGGAAGTCCTCGCTGGCCCTGGACAAGAAGCTCCCCTGGAACATGATCCTTTCGCTGGAAACCGTGTTCAACAAGGACCTCAACACCGCCGTTTTCCGCAACCCCAACCTGGTCGCTCCTTCGGCGCTCAATGTTGCGGGTTACCCGGATAACCGCCTGATCTATCCGGCCAACAACCAGCAGAAGTTCATCAACCCGCTGACCAATGCCGGCCTGGCTTCGCCCACCGGTACCAATGCGTTCAACACGATCGTAATGGATAACGGCTCGAAGGGTTATTCTTTCTTCGGAACCGTTCGCCTCGAGCGCCAGTTCCAGAAAGGTTTCTCGGCGCAAATCGCCTACACCAAGGCCATCGGCCAGACCCTGTTCGACGGTAACGGCGACCAGCCTCTCTCAGCCTGGCAGGGTACGGCCAACGTCAACGGATCGAACTTCCCGGTACTGGGCAACGCGGGCTTCATCACCCCCGATCGCGTGATCGCCGCCGTTTCGTATCGCAAAGAGTATATCAAGCACCTGGCAACGACCATCTCCCTCTTCTATGAAGGTGGTTCTCCCGGCCGCTACTCGTACACCTACTCTGCTGACATCAACCGTGACGGTACCAACTTCGACCTGATCTATGTTCCGAAAGATCCTACTGAGATCACCTTCGTATCGAACACGATCAATGGAGTTACCTACACGCCCCAGCAGCAGAGCGATATCTTCTTCCGTTACATCGAGCAGGACAAGTATCTCCGCAAGCGCAAAGGCATGTATGCCGAGCGTAACGGCGCGAAACTTCCCTGGCGCAACCAGTTCGACGTGAAGTTCCTGCAGGACGTATTCGTGAACATCGGCAAGAACCGCAACACGGTACAGTTCTCTGTGGACATCTTCAACTTCGCCAACCTCCTGAACTCGAAGTGGGGTATCTACAAGACGATCAACGCGTCTTCGATCCTCGTTCCGCAGAACCAGGCTTCACTGGTGCCCGGTGGTACCGTTCGCCCGACCTTCCGTCTGGCTACCGACCGCAACCACCCGGTTACAGAAACCTATCGCGACAACCTCTCGATCACTTCGACTTATTACATGCAGTTCGGTATCCGTTACCTCTTCAACTAAGAAGTACGGAGATTTTATACAGAGAGCCCCGCCATTCGGCGGGGCTTTTTTTATCACGGATTTTAGGGATGAAAAGATGACACAGATGTTCAGGGGCCGCCTTAAATACATTGATGCCTTGATTCGTGATGGCAATGTATCGATGGAGCAGGCCTACCGAAAAAGACCCAAAAAGAAATGATTTTACGCAACGTTATATTGCAATAGTGGCGCCCTTTCCGGTATCCACGTACCCACATTAGCTAATTAGCTAATTTTCTCATTAGCTCATTAACAACTCTCCCCCGCCGATGCCGCTACCGAGGTGCCTTCTTCCCCAGCCCCTTGCTCGTCGCTTGCTTTACCGAAACACCAACAGAGGAAATGCGGCAGCGCCCGCGCCCAAGTGGGTACGTCGTGGCGGCCGTCTTCGAAATTGACATAATGGATATCGGCATCGGTATAGCCTTTATCCTTCAGTTCACGGATCAGGTCCTGGGTATCGTCGATGGAGTCGATGATGCCGTTGCCATTGCGGTCGGCAGTTTCATCGAGGGAGCCGGTGGTAAAGTAAAAGCGCAAGCCTGGGTGGAAGTCGCCTGCCCGGATCACCTGGTGGATGATGCGGTGCTGATCGTCGTCGTAACCTTCGCCGAGGTCGCGGGAGCGCCACCAGAGCGAGCCGGAGAAGACGGCAGCTGCCGAGAACAGTTCGGGGTGGCGCCAGGCGATATCGATCGCCGACAGGCCACCTAGGGAGAATCCGCCGAACACCACCTGCCGGAACCGGGGCACGGCATAGCTGCGCCGGATAAAGGGCAGCAATTCCTCCACCACGAAGAGGCGGTGGGCATCTGCCCGCTCGCCACGGCCGGCAAAGTCGGCCTGTGAGGAGGTTCCGTATTCGCTCTTCCGGTGCTTGTTGGCATGAATGCCCACGGCAACCAATGGTCCGGTCGCACCGGTTCGGATCAACCCTTCCACGAGGGGAGCAAAGGGCATGTCTTCCAGGTCCTGCCCGTCGTTGAGCAGAAGGAGCGAAAGCCCCGAAGGGTCCGCGATATCTTTCGGGAGGTAGAGGTCCACCACAACCTGACGCTTCAGGTGCCGGGAGGCAAGCGCCCGTTGTTCCACGATCATCCCGGGCAGGTCTTCGATCAGCATCGGGCAAATATAGGGGAGAGAAGCGTTGACCGACCACGGATGACGGACAACAGACCAGGGACCACGGACGACGGGCGGTCGTTCACAGGTATCGGGGTTTCCACCGGATGCTGATGCGTAGGGCTGACGCAAAGCATTT
>CBHWDR010000519.1:0-3063 GCA_966112575.1 uncultured Chitinophagales bacterium | reverse complement strand
CATGGACCCCCTCACTCCGGTGGTTTATACCGGCGCACTGCCCGCGCATGTGCAGTCGGCGCTTGGCGGCACCACGCCGGGCGGTATCCCGATCGGCAACCTGCTGCGTCGCGATCCCAACGGCTACTATTATGGCATCTCTAATTTCATCCGTGGCGAATACGGTAACCCCGTAGCCCGCCTCGAGCTGACGCATGCCGACCTGATGCAGCATAAGGTGGAAGGCAACGTGTTTGCCGACATCGAGCCCTTCAAGGGCTTTAAGTTCACGAGCCGCTTCGGTGTGGATGGCGCCTTCCAGCGCGAGCATGGCTGGACGCCCACCTACTGGTTCTCTTCCGAGCGCCTGAATACGGAAGCCAGCGGCTGGGACAACCAGAACAACTGGTTCAGCTGGCAGTGGGAGAACTTTGCCAACTATAACCGCCGCTTCGGCGATAACAACTTCGGCCTGATGGTGGGTACCTCGGCCAACAAGTTCATGTGGAATTACCTCGGTGGTTCTTACTCGGGACTGTTCAAGGAAGAAGACCTCTTCTCGTATGCGGATGCCGTTCCCAATACCCAGGATCGCATCGGCTCGAACTCCAATTCGAACACCCTGCTTTCCTATTTCGGCCGTTTGAATTACGACTACAAAGGCAAGTATATCGCGAGCGCCACCCTGCGTCGTGACGGTGCCTCGGTTTTTGCCGATGGCAACAAATGGGGCACTTTCCCCGCCGTTTCGCTGGGCTGGATCCTTTCGAACGAAAGCTTCTACGGTTCTGCGCTCTCCGACAAGATGAACTATGTGAAGCTGCGCGCCAGCTGGGGCCGCAACGGCAGCACGTCCAACGTCGGCATCGGCGCCTGGCAGGCTTCCATCTCCTCCTTCGCACCGGGTTACCTCGATGCGGCCGGCAACTACCTGATCGGTGCAGCGCCCACGAACCTGAGTAATCCCGAGCTCACCTGGGAAACCAGCGAGCAGCTCGACTTCGGCGCCGACCTTTCCTTCTTCAACAACCGCCTCACCCTCACGGTGGACCGCTACAAGAAAACGACCAAGGACCTGCTCACCCCCGGCGGTGGCGCGGTGCCGGTTTTCGTGGGCAATACGCTCAACGTGCTCAACTCGGGCGAGATCGAGAACACCGGTTGGGAATTTGAGCTGAACTACCGCGACAATGCGCCGAAGAACGGCTTCCATTACGACATCGGCCTCAATGCTTCAACCCTGAACAACAAGGTCACGAAGATCAATCCCAATATCAGTAAGCTCTTCGGCGCGGGCGTAGGCACCGGCTGGACCGCCAGCATGTTCGAAGTGGGCTATCCGGTCTGGTATTTCAGCGGCTACAAGACCGATGGCATTTTCCAGACGCCTGCCGACGTGACCAACTACCTCACGAAGACGGGCATCACGGGATACAATCCCAAGCCGGGCGACCCGATCGTAGTGGATGTGAACGGCGACAAGCAGATCTCCTCGGCCGACCAGACCTATATCGGTTCCCCGCATCCGAAGTTCATCTACGGCGGCCGCGTGAACCTGAGCTACAAAGGATTTGACGTACTGGTATTCGTGCAGGGCCAGCAGGGCAATGATATCCTCATGGCCTTCAACCGCACGGACCGTCCGACCGCCAACAAGCCGGCCTTCTTCTTCGAAGACCGCTGGACCGGCGCCGGCAGCACCAACAGCTGGTTCCGCGCTTCGACCTCGGATCCTTTTGTGTACAACAGCGACCTGATGGTCTTCAATGGTTCCTATGCCCGCATCAAGCAGCTGCAGATCGGCTACAGCTTCCCGCAATCGCTGATGACCCGCGCGAAGCTGAAAGGAGCCCGCATCTATGTTTCTCTGGATGATTTCTTCACGTTCACCAAATACCCTGGCCTCGACCCCGAAGGTGGTAGTGGTGGCGCCAACAGCATCGGCATCGACCGCGGCGTTTATCCGCTGGCCCGCAAGGCACTCGTTGGCCTGAGCTTCAATTTCTAAACGTAAAAAAAGAGATCATGAAAACAAATTCGTATAAACTGATCATAGTGGGCGCAGCCCTCATCCTTACCCAGGAAGGATGTAAAAAATTCCTGGACCAGAAAGTTCCGGGACAGCTCTCGGAGCAGAACTTCTACCAGACCGACCAGGACGCCATGCAGGCGACTACGGCCATCTACGACCTGATGACCGCGCACTATAACCGCTCCTGGGCTTCGATGTATATCGTTAAGACCATGCTTTCCGACGAGAGCAATGCCGGCGGCAGCGGCCCCGGCGACCAGGAAGGTTATCAGCGCCTCGATGATTTTACCTTCGATGCAGCCAATGATAAAGTGCTCGGTGCCTGGAAGCTTTGCTATGGCGCGATCTATCGTGCCAACAAGGTGATCAACAATGTTAAGCCCGAGACACCCCTGCGCAAGCGCCTCATCGCCGAGGCCAAGTTCCTGCGGGCGATCAACTATCTCGACCTCGTGTCGCTCTGGGGCGACGTGCCACTGGTGACCAATGACCTGACGCCGAGCCAGTACACCACCACACCGCGTGCGGCCAAGACAGCGATCTACACCCAGGTCGAGAAAGATCTCAATGAGGCGATTCCCGACCTGCCGCTGCGGAACGCCGTATCGGCAGCCGACCGCTTCCGTGCCAGTAAAGGCGCGGCGCAGGCCCTGCTGGGACGCGCTCAGCTCTACCAGCAGAAGTGGGCCGAGGCGGCAACGCAACTGGAATCGGTGATCACCTCCGCCCAGTATTCGCTTGAGCCCTCCGTGGGTAAAGTGTTCTCCGAAGCGGGCGAGTTCGGCGTAGAGTCGCTGTTCGAGATCAACTACAACCGCGGCGAGAACTACAACTGGGGCAACTTCCCCTGGGACTGGCAGCCGGAAAGCAATATCCATGTGCAGCTGATGGGACCCCGCAGCGACTACTATGTCAAGGCGCCATCGGATTCGCTGATCGGCGGCTGGGGCTTCAACACGCCCAAAGCCAAATTGTACAGTGCATTCGTCGCCGCCGGCGACTCCTTCCGCCGCAAGCAGGTGATCATTTCGCTGCCCGAACTGCAGGCGATG
>CBHWDR010000518.1:0-3067 GCA_966112575.1 uncultured Chitinophagales bacterium | reverse complement strand
TCCATTTGAAGAAGCCCACCGCCCTGTAAGGGCGGCATATGGGTAGCCCCGGGTGTTAGCCCGGGGTTAGAAGGATGTTTTATGGTTTTTCAGCACCCCGTAGGGGTGCAAGGTGGAAGAGGATGTAAACGGTGCGTAGGACCATTAATTTATAGAGATCTGCTTCCTTTTGGATGCCCTGCCCCATCGGGGGCGCAACCTACGCCAGGATACCGGTGTCATGAACCAAGCCCAGGCACCTCTGGTGGCTTCAAATACCTGTCGCCCCTTCAGGGCTTCATGAATAAAAATCGCTGTCATCCCGGGGCTTGCGCCCCGGGCTACCGACCTATCGCCCTTTCAGGGCTCAGGAAATAAAGAATATAGAACAAGTAACAAGGAATGTCGAGGGGAAGAACTTCTGACCGAATGATAGCTCATACCAAAAGCCCGATGGCAACCGTTAGGAAAGATTGCTTTAAACAAAAACCTCCGTGTCTCTTTGTGTCTTGGTGTCTCTGTGGTTCAAAAAACCGGTGCGAACCATGCCCCATGGAGCCTTCATTCTCGAATTCCAGAATTCATTAATTGCGCATTGCGAGGGAATCCTGTAGTACCTGGGCTTTGGCGGTGTTGGCCCAATCGATCAGCTCCTTGCGCTGGGCGTCGCTGAGTTTTGCTTCATCGTGGATCCAGAGATAGGAGTCGAGAGGCATTTCGTGCTTCTCCACGGTTTCCGCCACTTCTTCCAGCTTCTTCATTTTCCGGCGGGCGGAGTAGGTGGCGAATTGCGTAAAGTTCAGTTCTCGCTAGCCTTCGTTCACGTGGTTGGCAAGCCACCAGTTGACCGGGGTGATGTTGCTGTACCAGGGAGAGTTGGTATGATTCGAATGGCAGTCGTAGCAGGCGGTCTTCAGGATCTGTTGCGTCGATGCCGGCACCGCTGCGGCGTGGGTGATGTCGGTCGCCGCGAAGGCATCGCCATTATTTTTCGACGGCCGGATGAACTGGGCGATAAGGAAGAGCACCAACAGGATGAGGAGGATCTTTCGGAACATGGGCGATGATTGTACCCAAATTTATTCCACTTCCACGAAGGGTCCGCTGATTTCGATCAGTAAAAACTTTCAATAATTTTTGAAAGTTCGAAAACATTCTTAGCTTTGACTTGTGAAGCTCAAAGACGCCAAAAAAGAATTCATCCAAACCTGGGCCCGCCTGGGCACCGAGTGGGGGATCAACCGCACGATGGCGCAGGTACATGCCCTGCTGCTGGCGAGCGACCGCGCTTTGAGCACCGACGAGGTCATGGAGGAACTGAGCATTTCGCGGGGCAATGCCCACATGAATATCCGCGAATTGATGAACTGGAACCTGGTATACCGGGAATCGGTAGCCGGTGAACGCAAAGAATATTTCCGGGCCGAGAAAGACATCTGGGAAGTGGCGAAGCGGATCGCACGCGAACGCAAGCGACGTGAGATCGAACCCGTATTGCAGGAACTCAGCCGACTGAAGAAGGTGGAAGAAGACAGCGCCGAGGCAAAGCAGTTCACCCGCATGGTAGGAGATATCCACCAGTTTGCCGGAAAGATCGACAAGAGCGTAGAGACCATGCTGAAGGCCGACGAGAATTGGTTCTTTGGGGCGATCCTCAAGCTGCTGCGCTAATTTTTTTGCTCTCAATTTTCAAAAAATATTGAAAATATGAAAACATTAGAAGGCTATACGATCTGTTACGATGGGGTCTGTCCCATGTGTAACCTCTACACCCGCACATTTGTCCGCAGCGGCATGCTGGACGCGCAGGGCCGGGAGACCTATCAGCAGCTTCCGGAACCGCTTGCCCGGCACATCGACCGGGAGCGTGCGGTGAACGAGATCGCACTGGTGAACCGGCAGACCGGCGAAGTGCGGTATGGCATTGACAGCCTGTTTGCGGTTATTGGCCATTCCTTTCCCTTCCTGCAGCCCCTGTTCCGCCAACATGCCTTCCATTGGCTGATGACCAGGGCCTACCGCTTCATCTCCTACAACCGCCGGGTGATCGTGCCTTCCGCGCTCGCTGGGGAGGACGGGGATCAACCTGCCTTTCACCGTACCTACCGGATCGCCTACCTGCTGGTGAGCTGGCTCATCACTGCATGGATCCTTAGTGGATACACAGAGCTGCTGGAGCCACTGCTCCCCGGCAGCCGGTTCTACCGCGAGTTTCTCATCTGCGGTGGGCAGGTCATCTGGCAGGGTTGCCTCATCCGGGCGGTCCGCAGGGAACGCAGCTGGGATTACCTCGGCAACATGATGACTGTTTCCCTGGCCGGTGGACTCGCCCTTCTGCCCGGGCTGCTGCTGGGCAGCTGGCTGCAGGCACCCTATCTCTTCGCCGCCTATTTCGTGCTCGTCGCCGGCTGCATGTTCCTGGAACACGGGCGGCGCATGCGGCTCCTTGGGCTCGGATGGGGCATGACCATCAGCTGGGTCCTTTATCGTATTCTTTTACTTATTTTAATTTTATTCATATGATCGGAAAAATTGTCCTCGCCGGGGGAAGTGGTTACCTCGGCACCGTACTCGCCCGTTACTTCCGGGATAAAGCCCGGGAGATCGTGATCCTCAGCCGCCGGGGAGGGCAGTCGGCGCCGGGTGTTCGTTGGGTGCGCTGGGATGGAAAGAACAGGGGCGACTGGGTGCAGGCCCTGGAGGGCGCCGACCTGCTGGTGAACCTTACGGGGAAGAATGTGAATTGCCGCTATACAAAAGAAAACCGGGAAGAGATCTTTCGCTCCAGGCTTGAGCCCACCCGTGCACTGGGTGAAGCCGTTGGGCAACTGCAGCACCCGCCCAAATGCTGGATCCAGTATACATCGGCAACGATCTACCGGCATGCCGAGGATCGCCCCCAGGATGAAATGGACGGAGCGATCGGCAGTGGCTTTTCCGTGGACGTATGCCAGGCCTGGGAAAAAGTTTTCTGGGAGCAACCTGCACTGGACACGCGTAGGATCGTATTAAGGGTCAGCCTGGTGATGGGAAGAGGGGATGGGGTCTTTCCCCGACTGAAGAACCTTGTACGCTTCGGGCTCGGCGG
>CBHWDR010000517.1:0-3067 GCA_966112575.1 uncultured Chitinophagales bacterium | reverse complement strand
ATGCTCCTGGCCTACCTCTGGGCCGTGCTGATCGGCTATGCGCAGATCTATGTGGGTGTGCATTATCCGCTCGATGTACTGGGCGGCGCCGGGCTGGGAACCCTGGTCGGCTATTTTACGGCACGCCTTTTTAATCAAAAATGGGGGACATTTGCTCCTGTTGCTTAATACCGCTTAATGGAAATTCTCATATTGCTAGGACTGATCATCCTGAATGGATTGTTTACGATGTCGGAAATCGCGCTGGTTTCGGCCCGCAAATCCCGACTGGAATTATCTGCCGAAAAAGGCGATAAGAAAGCCGAAGCCGCGCTTCGCCTGTCGAACTCCCCGGAACTCTTTCTTTCTGCCGCACAGATCGGCATCACCCTCATCGCCATCCTCACGGGTGTGTATTCGGGTGAGAAATTCGGGCACCAGCTCGCGCCTTCGGTGGCGCGGATCCCGGCGCTGGCGCCTTATGCCCAGACCATTGCCACCACCATCGTGGTCATCATCGTCACCTTCCTGTCGATCGTGTTCGGGGAGCTGATCCCCAAGCGGATCGGCCTGCTCAACGCAGAGCGCATCGCTACCATGGTGGCCCTTCCCATGCGGGCTTTCGGCCGCTTCACCCACCCCATCGTCTGGCTGCTCAACAAAACCAGCAATATCTTCTTCAAGATCTTCAACATCAAAAGCAAGAAGGACGAAACGGTGACGGAAGAAGAGATCAAGGCCATCATTACGGAAGGCACCGAATCCGGCTCGATCGAAGAAGAAGAAAAGGAAATGATCGAGCGCATCTTCCACCTCGGCGACCGGAACATCACCTCCCTGATGACCCACCGCTCTGACATCGTCTGGTTCGACCTCAACGAGAACGAAGAGCGCATCCGCGAAAAGATCGTGAAAGAGCCCCACTCGGTCTATCCCATCTGCGATGGCGAGATCGACAATATCAAGGGCATGGTCTCCATCAAGGACCTCTACATCATCGACGACTTCACCCTCTTCAAGGACGTGGTGCAGACGGCGGTATTTGTTCCCGAGAACAACACGGCCTACCAGGTGATGGAGAAGTTCAAGGAAACCGGCCAGCACTCCTGCTTCATCGTAGACGAATATGGCTCGCTCCAGGGCATGATCACCCTCAACGATATCCTTGAAGCGATCGTGGGCGAGATCCCGCAGACGGGCATCGAGGATTATTCGATCACCGAGCGTGAAGACGGCACCTATCTCGTGGATGCGCAGATCCCTTTCTACGATTTCCTCGCCCGCTTCGACAAGGCCGACTGGGCATCGGAAGAAGAGTTCAACTTCGACACCCTTGCCGGCTGCATCCTCCACGAGCTTGAACGCATCCCCAAAACCGGCGACAAGCTCGAATGGCGCGGCTTCTCCTTCGAGGTCATGGACATGGATGGCCACCGGATCGACAAGGTGCTGGTTACCGCCAGCCAGGAGATCCTGGACGAGATGGATGAAGAGGAGGAGTGAATTCGAGAATGAGCGAATTAGCTAATTAGCGAATGGCGGTTAGATGGCGGCGTCCCCAAGTTGCTCAGCTTACCCCACCTCTACATTCCTTGTTCCTTGTTCGATATTCTTTATTTGCTCCTGTCTCCTCTCTGCTTCCTGCTTTCTGCTTGGCTCACCAGCTAAGGCTCGTATTTCGCTCGGGGTAATTGAGCTTCGTGCTCTGGCGCTTGCCGTTGGCGGTGACGTGCATGATGTTGATCTGGTCTTCGGTGAGATCGTAGAGGATGGTGTTGGCGATGTCGAGCTTTTTAAGGGCAGCTACGTTATCCACCTGGAAATAACACCAGACCGATTCCTTGTCTTTTTCAAAGCCGAGAAATTTCATTGGCAGGCGCTTGCCATCGACGGTGAAAGCCAGGTGCTTCGTGAGGTAATCGGGAAGCAGGCGTTCGAAATTGGCCTTGTCGGCATCTTTGGAGATATCGAGCGCGGTTTTGTAATTCGTTTCGAGGACCTTCTCGATATCCTCGGCAAAGGTCTTGACGCTGACCTGCAGGGTTTTTTCCGGCGCGCTGTGATTGACTTCCGTTACCGAGATATAGAAGGGATGGAGCAAGATGCTGCCGGTCTGTGCTTCCGGGGCAGGAAGGGCCGGCCCGGTGCCCGCCAGGGAGGTCAGCGAAAGGCCGGAGATCAACAACCATTTATACAGCATAGGCGCCATCAGCATAGATTTTTTTATCGGTACGGTCTTCTTGTTTAATTTGACGGGGTAACGGCCCGGTTCCGTTGCACGCGCGGTAAAATTAGGCAGCCGCATTGAATGCACATGAAGGATTTCGGATTCTATCTCCATCTCGGCTGGGAACATATCATGACCCCGGACGCACTCGACCATATCCTGTTCGTTGCGGCCCTTTCGGCCATTTATGTCCTGCGCGACTGGAAGCAGGTGCTGATCCTCATTACGGCGTTTACCATCGGCCACGCAACGACCCTGGTGCTGGCAACGAAGCAATGGGTGATGGTCAACTCCTCATGGGTAGAGTTCCTCGTTGCCCTTACGATCGTCGTTACGGCCATTTCCAACCTGTTCCAGAAAAACTTCACCCACCGGACCATCCGCATCAACTATGGGCTGGCCCTCTTCTTTGGGCTGATCCATGGACTTGCCTTTGCCAATATCCTGCGCGAGATCCTGGCAGCCGACCAGAATTTTACGGCCTCCCTGTTCGCTTTCAGCCTGGGTTTGGAGCTGGGACAGATCCTTGTTGTGCTGCTGGTGCTCGTTCTGGCCTTTATTGCCCTTAACTTGCTACGTGTGCAACGACGCGACTGGGTGCTCTTCGTTTCCGCCGCTGTGTTCAGCCTGGCCCTGCAAATGGCCCTGGAGCGCAGGCCGAAGCGGGAGGCGCCCAAAGAGAATTTTGAAGTGCATTATTCGCAAACATTAAATACACAATACACATGAAGAAAGTTTTCTTGTTCTTCGCTTCCGCGGCCCTGCTGAATGTGGCTTCGGCGCAAGACCTTAGAAACAATCCCAACTCGAACCATGGAAACAAGTTCGAGCAACTGGGAACGATCCTGCCGACGCCGAACG
>CBHWDR010000516.1:0-3079 GCA_966112575.1 uncultured Chitinophagales bacterium | reverse complement strand
GTGCGGGTCCATATAGCGCAGGAAGTACCAGGAAGAGCCGGCATAGCCCGGCATCGTATTCGTCTCGAAGTTACGCGAGGTCCACTCGGGCACGTTGGCCAGCGGGCCTTCGCCTTCGGGTCCGGGACCATACTTCTCTACATGGGGCAGCTCGAGCGGTAGTTCATTTTCTGACAGCGGATAGGCGATCAATTCTCCGCCAGCCGAAGCTTCAGCGGAGGCGGGCATCCATTTGATCGGGAAGGGCTCGCCCCAGTAGCGCTGCCGGCTGAAGGCCGCATCGCGCATCTTGTAATTCACCTTTCGGCGGCCGATGCCCATTTCTTCGAGCTTGCCGATGACCACGTCGATCGCATCGCGCATTTTCATGCCGTCGAGGAAGCCGCTGTTGCTCAGCACTGCGTCCTTCGTGGGATTGGCTTCTTCGCCATCATAGGCATCGCCGATGATATTGGTCACGGGCAGGTGGAAATGCCGGGCGAACTTATGATCGCGCTCATCGCCACTCGGCACGGCCATGATGGCGCCCGTGCCATAACCGGCCAGCACATATTCCGAGATCCACACCGGGATCTTCTTATCGTTGAAGGGATTGATCGCATAGGCGCCCGTGAACACACCCGAGATCTTCTTCTCGGCCATGCGCTCGCGCTCGCTGCGGCTCTTAACATAGGCTACGTATTCCTCCACCGCCTGCTGCTGTTCCGGCGTGGTGATCGCCTGCACCAGTTCATGCTCGGGTGCGATCACCATGAAGTCGACACCGAAGATGGTGTCGGGACGCGTTGTGTACACCCGGAGGCCCGAGTTGGACCGGTCGAGGCGAAACTCGATCTCCGCACCGCTTGACTTGCCGATCCAGTTCGACTGCATCTCTTTCATGGCATCGGAGAACGCAACGGTCTCGAGGCCCTGGAGCAGGCGGTCGGCATACTCGGTAATGCGCAGGTACCACTGGCGGAGCTTCTTCTTCACCACCGGGAATCCACCCCGCTCGCTCACCCCGTTCACCACCTCGTCGTTGGCCAGCACCGTGCCGAGCGCCTCGCACCAGTTCACTTCACCGTAGCCGCAATAGGCCACGCGGTATTGCATGAGGATCTGCTGCCTTGTTTTTTCCGAGAAAGCCTTCCACTGTTCTGCAGTGAAGGTATTTGCCGGCAAGCCTTCGATCACGTAGTTGACATCCGGCACTGGGTGTGCAGTATTACCGTCTGCCTCAAAAGCGGCGACCAGGGTTTCGATCTTCTCGGTGCGGTTCGACTGCCGGTTGTACCAGCTGTTGAAGAGCTGGAGGAAGATCCACTGGGTCCATTTATAATAACCGGGCTTGGAGGTGTTGACCTCGCGGCTCCAGTCGAAGGAGAATCCGATCTTGTTGAGCTGGCTGCGGAAGGTGGCGATGTTCTTCTCGGTGCTCACGGCAGGGTGCACGCCATGCTCGATGGCATACTGCTCTGCCGGCAGGCCAAAAGCGTCATAGCCCATCGGATGCAGCACGTTGAATCCTTTCAGCCGCTTGTAGCGGGCATAGATATCCGAAGCGATATAGCCGAGGGGATGGCCTACATGGAGGCCGGCGCCACTGGGGTAGGGGAACATGTCCAGCACGTAATACTTGGGACGTGCGGGGTCGGTGGCTACCTGGTATACCTTGTTCTCATTCCACCATTGTTGCCATCGGGTCTCGATGTCGCGAAAATTATACTCCCTGAGCAAGCGCTGAATTTAAGGTTTGATCTTGTTGCTGCCGGTAAGGTGGTAAGGAATCGGGCGGCTGGAGCGAGGGCTCCTTTCAGCTGTTCCTGCTTTCCCCTGGGCAATATCCGGAGGCAGGCAATCGTTAGAGAAAGACAAAAATAATGGTTCGGCCGTTTAAAACAGGTGAAAACCAAAACACAGCGCCGGAGGCTAAGAGGCAAACCTTTATTTTTGTTCACCTACAAAAACCGGATTCCACATGGCTTCAACAAGCAGAGCTGCCGCCCGCCGCGGAAAACCATCCTACGTAATGTCCATCATCGGTGTCACGCTCGTGCTCTTTCTCCTGGGCATCGTGGGCTGGCTGGCCATCAACGCCTCCCGGATCGGCGACACGCTGCGCGAGAACGTGGAAGTGAAGGTTTTCCTCCGTACCGACCCTTCGGCCAAGGACAGCGCCTCCCTGATGGCCTATTTCCAGGGCCTTCCCTATGCGAAGAATGCCTATTACGTGGACAAGGAAATGGCCCGGAAGAAGTATATGGGTGATGGAAATGAAGACTTCCTCTCCATCCTGGAAGCCAATCCGCTGCCGAACGCCATTTACTTCACCCCAAAAAAAGACTGGGTGCAGACCGACTCCCTCGACCGGGTGACCAACGAGATCCGCACCGCGCAATCGGCCTGGGTCAGCGATATCCAGTACCCGAAGGAAACGGTGACCAACCTGAATAAGAACCTCCGCAATATCAGCCTGGTGATCCTGGCCATCGCCATCA
This sequence comes from uncultured Chitinophagales bacterium, assembly GCA_966112575.1. Classification (GTDB taxonomy): domain Bacteria; phylum Bacteroidota; class Bacteroidia; order Chitinophagales; family Chitinophagaceae; genus Flavisolibacter. Next base: position 599 of record CBHWDR010000516.1, on the reverse strand, counting down.
TCCTTTCGATCGTGGTGATCGTGCTTATCGACAATACCATCCGGCTGGCCATGTTCTCCAACCGCTTCCTCATCAAGACCATGCAGATGGTGGGTGCAACGCGCAACTTCATTGCCCGCCCGCTGAACATCCGCGCGGTGATCAACGGCAGCATCTCCGCCGGCATCGCCATCGTGCTGATCTATGTGCTGATCCGCGTGGCCGAGAACTTCATCCCCCAGCTCCAGGTGGTGAATACCTCCTCCACCCTGCTGCTGCTCTTCCTGGCCCTGCTGATCATCGGGATCTCGATCACCGTGTTCTCTACGTATCGCAGTGTGCTCAAGTACCTGCGGATGAAGCTGGATGAGCTGTATTGAGGGGCTTTGCCAGACTTAAGAAGCAAGAGAAAGAACGCAGATTAAACGGATCTAATGGATTTGCACGGATGCTATTTCCTTAGACCGAGCTGTTGGCTGGGTGCAGACCTGCTTTTGATACAACGGGCGTAGAGAGAAAGGAACGCGAAGAAATTGGTTTGGTCGGCTTTGTGCTCGAGTCTTTTTGGTAAGGGGCGGTCTTTTACTCTGCTTGTCCCTCCAACGCTAAGGCCGCGAAGG
>CBHWDR010000515.1:0-3083 GCA_966112575.1 uncultured Chitinophagales bacterium | reverse complement strand
AGGTTTTATTCACGCTCCGGAGTACCCATACCCGTCCGCTTGCGTCGTGCAGCCGCAAGGATTTCGTCTGCCTTCCGCCGCCTTCCCGGATGGGTGTAAGGCCGCCATAGGCACTGTCGAGGTTCAGCACGGGGATCACGACCGGCATCGTCCATTCTTTCCGCCAGTCCTCACCCCAGAGTGTTTCATACCATTTCGATTTCCGGTATTCCCTTCCGGCGATCACGGTGCGGACGCCGGGACGTACGCTGTCGGTAATGGTGCTGAATTGCGCCAGGCTGCTCAACGGTAGGGCTGCCAGTGCCAGCAACCCGATTTTGGATCGGTCGTTCATATCCATTTCTAAAGGGTAAAGTTCGTCAATGGATGAGGATAAAAAATGGTGCCACTCCACAGCTGCACCCGCCGTCTTCTGAGCGGGCCAAACCGGGAATTCTTCGCCGGACCGTTCAATCAGCGATTTTCCTTTACTTTGCCGCCTTAATAGTTATTGTATGGCAAGTACTTCAGATATCAGCCGTGGCCTGATCATCAAGCTCGACGGCAGTCTTTACAAGGTCGTGGAGTTCGGTGAGAACAAAACGGCGCGCGCTGCCGCCAAGGTTTGGGCAAAACTGACCGGTGTGGATAACAACCGCTCGATCGAAAAGACCTGGAACTCAGGCGACAACATTTACCCGGTACGCGTGGAGCGGAAGGAATACCAGTTCCTTTACAAGGATGATTCCGGTTACAATTTCATGGACAACGAGAGCTTTGAGCAGGTAGCGATCGCCGAGAACGTGATCGATGCCCCCCAGTTCCTGCGTGATGGCGATACAGTGTCGGTGCTCTTCAATACGGAGACGGAAACCCCCATGTCGGTGGAGCTGCCCGAGAAAGTGGTGATGAAGATCACCTACAGCGAGCCGGGCCTCCGGGGCGATACGGCTACGCGTACCCTGAAGCCGGCAACTGTGGAAACCGGTGCCACGGTGATGGTTCCGCTGTTCGTGAATGAAGGCGATACGATCCGCATCAACACCAAGACCGGTGATTATGTGGAGCGTGTGAAGGATTAAAAAATCGAATATGATCGATAAGCTGGCGTTCCCTGAGCGCCAGTTTGTTTTATAGGATGGCGCCTTTCGCACATCCAGTTGCCCGCCGGCCGGGAGTGGATTTAATTCCTATCTTAGCCCACTGTTTAAACCAAAATCAAACTAAATTGAAACAAATGGATTTCAAGCAAATTCAGGAGTTGATCAAACTGGTCAACGAATCGAATATTGGTGAAGTAACGATTGAGCAGAAAGATTTCAAGATTACGGTTCGGCAGAAAGAAGAGCAGATCACGCAAGTGGTAGCTGCCTCCATGCCTGCTCCTTCTTATAACGCGCTGCCCCAGCAGCAGGCCCCTGCGGCCCTCCCTGCAGCTGCCGCCCAATCCGCCGCAGCCCCCGCTGCTGCGCCTTCCAACACCATCACGATCAAGAGCCCGATGATCGGTACCTTCTACCGCAAGGCCTCTCCCGACAAACCTTCCTTCGTGGAAGTAGGCGACGAGGTGAGCCCCGGCAAGGTGGTCTGCATCATCGAAGCCATGAAGCTTTTCAACGAGATCGAGAGCGAAGTGAAGGGAAAGATCGTGAAAGTGCTTGTTGAAGACGCTTCCCCGGTCGAGTACGATCAGCCGCTTTTCCTTGTGGAGCCGGCATAAATAATTTGCTGATGTGCTAATGTGCTGGTCGCTGATACGTATACAAGGCGTTTTGCGAGCAGCATATTAGCACATTTATCATATTATCCCACACTTATGGGTTCATTCTTAAATCGTTAATAATCATCCTGTGTTTAAAAAAATACTGATCGCCAACCGTGGCGAGATCGCCCTCCGCGTGATCCGGACCTGCCGCGAGATGGGCATCAAAACGGTGGCTGTGTATTCAACCGCCGACCGCGACAGCCTGCATGTGAAATTCGCCGATGAGGCCGTTTGTATCGGAAAGCCCCAGAGCGCCGACTCTTACCTGAATATCCCGCATCTCATGGCTGCCGTGGAGATCACCAATGCCGATGCGATCCACCCCGGTTATGGCTTCCTGGCCGAGAACGCCAAGTTCTCGCAGATCTGTGCCGACCATGGCATCAAGTTCATCGGTCCCACGCCGGATATGATCAACCGGATGGGCGACAAGATCTCCGCCAAGGAAACGATGATCAAGGCCGGCGTACCGGTGATCCCCGGTTCCGAAGGCCTGCTCCAGAGCCTCGAAGAGGCCAAGCACCTCGCCAGGGAAATGGGCTTTCCCGTGATCCTTAAAGCAACTGCCGGCGGTGGTGGCAAGGGCATGCGCATCGTTTGGGAAGAAAGTGAAATGGAGCGCGCGTATAACACGGCCAAGGCCGAAGCCGGCGCCGCTTTCAAGAACGATGGGATCTACATGGAGAAATTCGTGGAAGAGCCCCGGCACATCGAGATCCAGGTGGCCGGTGACCAGTATGGTACGGTCTGCCATCTCTCGGAGCGCGACTGCTCGATCCAGCGCCGCCACCAGAAGCTGGTGGAGGAGTCCCCTTCGCCCTTTATGACGCCCGAGCTGCGCCACAAAATGGGAGAGGCTGCGAAAAAGGCCGCTTCCGCCATCAATTACGAAAGCGTAGGCACGATCGAGTTCCTCGTAGACAAGCACCGCAATTTCTACTTCATGGAGATGAACACCCGTATCCAGGTAGAGCATTGCGTTACGGAAGAAGTGATCAACTACGACCTGATCAAAGAGCAGATCAAGATCGCCATGGGCGAGAAGATCTCGGGCAAGGATTACGAGCCCCAACTCCACGCCATCGAGTGCCGCATCAATGCCGAGGATCCCTATAACGATTTCCGCCCTTCACCCGGCAAGATCACCGTGCTGCACCAGCCGGGCGGCCACGGCGTGCGTGTCGACTCGCATGTTTACGCCGGCTACGTAATCCCTCCTTACTACGATTCAATGATCGGCAAGCTCATCACCGTTGCCCGTACGCGCGAGGAAGCCATCGATACCATGTACCGCGCCCTGAGCGAATATGTCATCGAAGGCGTAAAAACCACTATTCCA
>CBHWDR010000514.1:0-3099 GCA_966112575.1 uncultured Chitinophagales bacterium | reverse complement strand
AAACAGGGCGAGTCGCTCACCCTGGAACTCGTCCGGACAAAAGATATCCTCGCCAGCCTGGGTAAACTCAAGAAAGAGGGGCAGGTATTGGTAGGATTCGCCCTGGAAACAGAGAACGAAGGGGCTAATGCACGGAAGAAGCTGGCGGAGAAGAATGCCGATCTGATCGTGCTCAACTCGCTCCGCGATGCGGGAGCAGGTTTCGGGCATGATACCAACCAGGTGACCCTGTTTTACCGCAATGGCGAGGAACGCAGCCTGGGGCTGCGGTCGAAGACCGAGCTGGCCAGCAATATTGTTGACGCCTTACATGAATTGACAACATGAAAAAACTTGTACTCATAGCTTTCGCGCTCTTCCTGGTGCAGGGGCTTCATGCCCAGGAACTGCAGGCGCGCATCAGCGTTATGGCCGCCAAGGTGGGCAGTGATATCAATAAGAAAACCTTCCAGACCCTGCAGACGGCCCTGACCAACTTCCTGAACAACCGTAAATGGACAGGCGACACCTACCAGCCTCAGGAGAAGATCCGGTGCAATTTCCTGCTGACGATCGACGAGCATGTGGGGAACAATGTGTTCAAGGCCAGTTTGACCGTACAGGCTGCACGGCCGATCTATGGCACCACCTACGAATCGCCGATCGTGAACTTCCAGGATGCGGATGTACAGTTCAAGTATGTGGAGTTCCAGCCGATCGAATTCAACGAGAACCGGGTCCAGGGCAGTGATGCGCTTGCCGCCAACCTGACTGCCCTCCTGGCTTACTACGTCAACCTGATCATCGGGCTTGATTACGATTCCTTCACCCCCCGGGGCGGCGATCCCTATTTCCAGAAATGCCAGTTCATCGTGAACAATGCTCCCGAGGCTTCCAACATCACCGGATGGAAGGCGTTCGACGGCATGCGCAACCGCTTCCGCCTGATCCAGGGCCTTACCGACAGCCGATTTACCCTGGTTCATGATGCGATCTATTCCTATTACCGCAGCGGCCTGGACCAGTTCGGCGATAATGAAGCCGAGGCCCGTAATGGCGTGTTCAACGCACTCAATTTCCTCAACACGGTCAATACCGAGAACCCGGGGTCAATGATCCTCCAGTTCTTTTTCCAGGGGAAGAGCACGGAGCTGATGAACATCTTCAGCAAGGCGGAGCCCGAGATCAAAACCCGCGCAAGGGATTTCCTGGTGCGCCTCGATGTTTCCAACAGCAATACCTATAAAGGGCTTCGATGAACCGGATCCTGATCATCTTATTTTTTTCCCTGGCTGCTACCGGTTGCCGGGATGACCGGCCGGGAGAGGTGCTACCTGACGCCAAGATGCGCAGTGTACTCTACGACCTCCTGCGCGCCGATGAACTGACCGCCCAATATGTAATGCGCGATTCGAGCTGGGCTGCCCTGGATAAACGCGCGCCGCTTTATCAGCAGGTTTTTCAAACCCATGGCGTTACCAAAGAGCAGTTCAGGAAAAGCCTGGACTACTATGAAACGAAGCCGGCGAAGATGAAGGCGCTCATTGAAAGCCTGTCGGTCCAGGTGGAAGAGCTGCAGCGCAATGGCGACAGTTCGGTGATCACTCCGCCGAGGCAGCGCGACTCGACGAAGAGGAAGTCCCGGCCGGCCGTTGCGCTGTGATCCTGTTCACCCGTGTATTCTGATCCTTCACCTCATCAATTCCGCCATTGGCGAGAACGGGCATGCGCATTTGAAAATGCCCGCTTGTTCACCACGGCTATGCCCTATTTTTGAGCCGCTTAACGATAGCATATGAATAAAGTATATTCCGGAGCCGCCGATGCCCTGCACGATATCGGCGATGGCGCAACGATCATGCTGGGTGGATTCGGACTTTGCGGGATCCCCGAGAACAGTATACAGGCCCTGGTGAAAATGGGTGTCCGTAACCTGACCTGCATTTCCAACAATGCGGGGGTAGATGATTTCGGGCTCGGCCTTCTCCTGCAGACCCGCCAGATCAAAAAAATGATGAGCTCTTACGTAGGCGAGAATGCCGAGTTTGAAAGGCAGCTGCTTTCGGGCGAGCTGGAAGTGGACCTGATCCCTCAGGGTACGCTTGCCACCCGCATCCAGATGGCAGGCATGGGCATCCCGGCCTTCTTTACCCCGGCCGGCTACGGTACGGAGATCGGAGAAGGCAAGGAAGTGCGCGAGTTCGGGGGCAAGAAGTACCTGATGGAAGAGGCGCTCTACGCTGATTTTGCGATCGTCAAGGCCTGGAAGGGGGATCGCTATGGCAACCTGGTGTTCCGGAAAACGACGCGCAATTTCTCTTCATCGATGGCGAAGGCCGGCTTGATCACGATCGCGGAAGTGGAAGAGCTGGTACAGCCGGGCGAGCTGGACCCCGACCAGATCCATGTGCCCAGCGTGTACGTGCATCGTATCTTCCAGGGAAGTGATTATGAGAAGCGCATCGAGCGGCGCACCGTGCAGCTGGCCCGCTAAGTCTATTCTTCTAACTCCAAAATTCGAGTAATGCCTTTAGATAAATACGGAATCGCCAAGCGTATCGCCCAGGAACTGCGCGACGGTATGTATGTCAACCTCGGTATCGGTATCCCCACGCTGGTGGCCAATTATATCCCTCCCGGCATGTTCGTGATGTTGCAAAGCGAGAATGGGATGCTGGGTATGGGTGCCTACCCGGTGGAGACGGAGATCGATGCCGACCTGATCAACGCGGGTAAGGAAACCGTGACCATCATCCCCGGCGGCGCCTTCTTCGACAGCGCGGAAAGCTTCGGCATGATCCGCGCTGGAAAGATCGATCTGACGGTACTGGGGGCTATGGAAGTGAGTGAAACGGGCGATATCGCCAACTGGAAAATCCCCGGAAAGATGGTAAAGGGCATGGGCGGCGCGATGGACCTCGTGGCAAGCGCCCGTAATATCATCGTTGCCATGATGCATACCAATCCAAAGGGCGAATCGAAGCTCCTGCCGCAGTGTTCTCTGCCGCTTACCGGCGTGGGCTGCGTACGCCGGATCGTCAGCGATCTGGCTGTACTGGATGTGACGCCCGAAGGATTCCGTCTGGTGGAGCGCGCTCCCGGTGTAACGGTAGCGGAGAT
>CBHWDR010000513.1:0-3108 GCA_966112575.1 uncultured Chitinophagales bacterium | reverse complement strand
TACCTCGATCCATGAAGTGATCAACCGGGGGAACAAGGACTGGTCGGCGAAGTATCGCTTCCGCAAGCGCGATGGCAGCTATGCGTCGGTGCATGACCGCGGCACCCTGCTGGTCGATAGCAGCGGAACGCCTTATCGCATGCTCGGCGCTATGATGGATATCACGGAAAGCGAAGTTGCTGCCCACCAGCTGGAAGAAAAGAATGTGGAGCTGGAGAAGCTGTACCAGGAATTCAAGTTCGTGACCGACTTCATGCCTCAGATGGTGTGGTCCACCCAGCCCGACGGGTATCACGATTTCTTTAATAAAGGCTGGTTTGATTATACCGGCCTTACCTACGAGGAAACCAGGAATAAGGGCTGGTCACTCGTGCTGCATCCCGACGATTACGACCGTACCTGGAAGATCTGGTCTCAATCCCTGCAGACCGGGGAGACGTATGAGACCGAATACCGCATGCGGCGGACCGATGGGTCCTATCGCTGGTTTCTGGCCCGGGCCATACCCCTGCGCAATGAGGAAGGAACCATCCTGAAGTGGTTCGGTACCTGTACCGACATCCACGATCAGAAAACGGCCTCGGATATCCTGGAGCAGAAAGTGCACGAGCGTACCCAGGAACTCCAGGCGATGAATATGGAGCTGGAAGCCAGCAACAACGAATTGCTGCAATTTGCCTCCGTGGCTTCGCATGATCTGAAAGAGCCCCTGCGCAAGATCCACATGTTCAGCAACCTGATCAAGGATCGCTACCTGGCGCAGCATGACGGCGCTTCGGATTACGTGGAACGCATCATCAACGCATCGGCAAGGATGACCAAACTGATCAACGACCTGCTCACTTTCACCCGCCTCTCCGTTCAGAGCAGCTACGAATGCACCGACCTGAACCGGATCGTGGATGAAGTCCTGAGTGACCTGGAACTTTCGATAGCCGAGAAAGGTGCGATCATCGAAACCGGGGACCTTCCGGAGGTGGAGATCATCACCGGCCAGATGCGGCAGGTGTTCCAGAACCTCATCAGCAATGCGTTGAAGTTTCACAACAAGTCGGAACCCCCTCGCGTACGTATTCATTCGGAGCTGGTCGGAAACTGCGCCACCGATGCAGCACCGGATCCAAATGGCGAGTATTGCCGGATCCGGATCCGGGATAATGGTATCGGCTTCGACAATCAATATGCGGAGAAGATCTTTACCATTTTTCAGCGCCTGCACCCGCGTGAGAAGTACGACGGCACCGGCATTGGCCTGGCCATCACCCGCAAGATCATCGAGAAGCACAATGGATCGATCTCGGCCAGCAGCCGCGAAGGCGAAGGCGCCGAGTTCGTGATCGTACTGCCCTTGCGCCAGCAGGCCGTGGTGGAAGAGCCGGAGGCCCTCGTTCGGGGATGAGCTCCTGGACCATGATTTGTAGTGATGTCAGCAGCTTTGACCCGGTGGCTGAAGGTTCGCGATCCTGGCTGCTGATGATGGGCGATCAAACGATCCAGCATGAAAAAGGATGAAAAAGACCGTCCGCTGAACAGCGGGGAGCGAAACGAGTCCGCCAAGGGCTCGGGAGCTATTGATGCAGGGAATAATAATAGGGAAACGGATGTGGACCAGACCACGTCTGCCGACGTGAAAAATGCCAACGCCGCCGGCATGGGCGCGATGGGCCGTAATGATGAGCGGCTCACCGATCACACCTCCAATCACAGCGGCGATGCCTGAGCCGCCGGATCGTTGCCAAAGTCGCGGAGGTATTTGAGCACCGCTCTCTCCTTCATCTTCAGCTCAAGAATAATGTCCACTTCCTTTCCGTAGGTGTTGATGGGCTCGTGCGCCCAGTCGGAATGCGCTTCCTTCTTGGAAGCGGGATCCTCGTATTCTTTTTTTGAAGAAGAAAAATGAAACACGGGCTTCAATTCCCAGGTGTCGTAGGCTGCATGGAAGGCTTCTTCTTCCGTCAGGCCGTCGGGGTGCAGACGGTGATGGAAATAATCGAATACGATCGGAATGCCGCAACGCTCGTGCAGGGTGAGCAGCTCTTTTACCGAATAACCGCCGGGCTTGTCGTCGTTCTCCACCGTGAGGCGCGACCGGAGGGCGGGGGAGAGGAGTTGCAGGTTTTCGGCAAAACGCTTCAGCGTTTCTGCTTTATCACCATAGGCCCCGCCCACATGAATATTGATCTTGCTCCAATGCGACCGGGGTAATTGCATGAGGTCGAAGATCCGGGAATGGATCTCCAGGTCCTTGATGGTATTCTCCAGTGTGGCCCCGCTGCCGGCCAGCTTGTTGAAGGGCCCGGGGTGGGAGGAGATGCGGATGCCCAGGCGGCCACAGGCCTCGAGCACTTTCCGGATCTCGTTGAAGTCGGGCAGGTCTTCGAGCTGGTATTCGGAAGCCCATGGTATCAGCTCGGAGGTGACGCGGAAAACGCGGATCTTGTTGGCCAGGTTCCACTGCAGGATCTCGTAGAGCGCGCGCACATTGCTTAGCGCCAGCTCCGAGGCATAACGGATGCCCTTCTCCTGGAAGGTCCGCTTGATCATTCCCCGGTTGGTGGTGATGCCCTTATCGGCCAGTTCCATATTGATGCAGGCGTATCCGAGATTCATTCCTTCCTGTTTTTCCATTCTTGTTTGTGCGTGCTGACCATTTCCTGGTAAACCGGGTCGGCCTTCACTTTCTGCCAGGCTGCATAGAAGATGGCCGCCGACGCGGCCTTCACTTCGTCGTTTTCACGAGGCAGCTCCTTGCGGCCATGTGCTCCGCTCTGGCCTTTTTTGTCGGCAGGCACGGGACCATCGTATTTCTTTCCACCCCGATGATTGGCGTACCGGCGTGCGCGGGTATAGCCCATCTGAATAAATTTTCGCGCCATGTCCATACCTACAAAGTCCAGCACCTCCCGGTACTGGCAGAACAGGCGGTAGAGCGCCCGCGCCGATGTGCGGGCAATGGCCGGCGTGCGGAAAGCCCAGTGCGGAAGCAGTTCCGATTTGTAGGGCTCCACCAGCAGAACGCCCTGTTCGCCCCGGCCCATGCGGTACTGTTCGGGATGTTTCCGGAAATCGATCTGCCGGTAGTCAAGCGTATAATCAAAAGCGCCGTTC
>CBHWDR010000512.1:0-3112 GCA_966112575.1 uncultured Chitinophagales bacterium | reverse complement strand
CCAACTGCTGTTCGTATCCATTTTGTTTGTACTTTAAAGCCTTAGCATAGAACTTCCAGACTAAACCAACGATATGAAAAAAATAGGCGTGCTTTTCGGACAGGAACGCAGCTTCCCGATGGCATTTATCGAACGTGTGAACAGCAAAGGAATGGAGAACATTACCGCCGAACCCGTGCGGATCGATAAGTCGATGCAGGGTGAGCCTTCGGGATATGCCGTGATCATCGACCGCATCTCCCAGGACGTGCCCTTCTACCGCACCTGGCTTAAAAACGCCGCCCTCACCGGCACCGCCGTGATCAACAACCCCTTCTGGTGGAGTGCCGACGACAAATATTTCAATAACTGCCTCATGACCCAGGTGGGCGTGCCCGTGCCGAAAACGGTGATCCTGCCTTCTTTCGAGCTGCCCACCGACACCACCAATGAATCGTTTTCGAACCTCGCCTATCCCCTCGACTGGGAAGGCATCTTCAATTATGTGGGCTTCCCGGCTTACATGAAGCCTTATGCCGGCGGCGGATGGAAAAGCGTGTACCGCCTGGCTGATAAGGAACAGTTCTTCGAGAAGCACCAGGAGACCGAGCAGCTCGTCATGCTGCTGCAGGAGGAGATCGTGTTCGACGAATATTACCGCTGTTATTGCATCGGCGGCAAGCATGTCCGCATCATGCCCTACGAGCCGCGCAACCCGCATCACCAGCGCTACCAAGCCGGGTTCACGCCCAGTGCCGAACGCCTGAAGCAGATGGAAGACATCGTGCTCCGCATCAACCAGTATCTTGGCTATGATTTCAATACGGTAGAGCTGGCGATCCGCGACGGTGTGCCTTATGCGATCGATTTCGGCAACCCCGCCCCCGATGCTGAACGCACCTCGGTGGGTGAAGAGAACTTCGCCTGGGTGGTGGAAACCGCAGCCAACTATGCCATCGAGCGGGCGCTCGCACAGGAGAACGGCAAGGACAACCTCACCTGGGGCGAATATGTAAAACGAAGCGCTGGCGGGCAGAAATTGATTTAACCAGCTGCCGGCTCCGGCCGGCTGCTATGGCTTTCCTGGATCAACACCTACAAGGAACAGGAATGAAGAAAGCGTTAAACAAGGAGCAGACCGGCATCACCGAAAAAGTGGTGATCGAACAACAACCACTCCCGGCTCCCGAAACGGAGCGGAGTGCCGTTTATCAACAAGAATCGAAGCAAAGAATGGCGAATATCAATTACAAGCATTTCACGCTGGGCGTGGAAGAAGAATACATGGTGCTGGACCCCCAGACGCGCGAGCTGAAGAGCCACGAGCAGAAGATCGTGCAGGAAGGCCAGAAGATGATCAAGGACAAGGTGAAGGCCGAGATGCACCAGGCCGTGGTGGAAGTGGGCACCGATATCTGCAACGATACCAACGAGGCCTGGAAGGACGTGGCCACGCTGCGCAAGACCATTCATGATATCGCCGGCAGCCTCGGTTATGCCATCGGCGCTTCGGGCACCCACCCCTTTTCGCATTGGGAGAGCCAGCTGATCACCGACCATGTGCGCTATAACGAGATCGTGAACGAGCTCCAGGAGGCAGCCCGCTCCAACCTCATCTTCGGCCTGCACGTGCACGTAGGCATGGAAACCCGCGAGATGGCCAACCATATTGCCAACTCTACCCGCTACTTCCTGCCCCACGTCTATGCCCTGAGTACGAACTCACCCTTCTGGGAAGGCCGGAAAACCGGGTACAAATCCTTCCGCACGAAGGTGTTCGACAAATTCCCGCGCACCGGTATCCCCGAGAGCTTTGAAAGCATTGAAGCCTACGACAACTTCATCAAGCTGCTGATGAAGACCAACTGCATCGACAATGCGAAGAAGATCTGGTGGGACCTCCGCGTGCACCCCTTCTTCAATACAGTGGAATTTCGCATCTGCGACGTACCCATGACCGTGGACGAAACCATCGCCATTGCGGCGCTCTTCCAGGCCATCTGCGCCAAGATCTACAAGCTGCGGCAGCAGAACATGAACTTCATCCAGTACCCCCGTCCCCTGATCAATGAGAACAAGTGGCGCGCCGGTCGCTACGGCATCGACGGCTACCTGATCGACTTCGGCAAGGAAGAGGAGATCAACACCCGGGTGCTGATCTACGAGCTGCTCGACTTCGTGGATGATGTGGTGGACCAGCTGGGATCGAGGCATCACCTGGATTATGTACACAAAATGCTCGAACAGGGTACTGGCGCCGACCGGCAACTGAAGATCTACGAAGGCGAACAGAACCTCGTGCACGTGGCGGAATACATCCAGTCGCAGTTCCTGCACGGGATCGGTTAAAAAAACAGAGCCCGGCAGTTCCGGATATCGAAGAAATTTTGTAGCTTGAAGGGAGAAAGGACCGGCTCTTATGGCACGCATCTTCAATATCTATTTTGAATTCAACAACCAGCAGCACAACGCTGTAGTGTCGGTGCGTCCCACCCCTTTTCATACCGAATACATCCTCAACAATTTCAACGACGAATTGCTGTCCCTGCTTCCCGGCAACCGCATCCTCTCCCGCGGCCCGGAGCACTTCGTTTTCTCCAATGCCGCCGGCGAAGGCTCACGCGAATTGATGGATGCCATCATCCGCGCCGTAGCCGAACACATGCACACCAAGGGGGAAGCGGTGAACTGAGCCCGGTGTTTGCGGAGTTCGCGAGTTTGCGGAGTTTGCGAGTTCAAAGGTTCAAAAGTTCAATAGTTTAAGAGTTGGCACAGCGAAGCCGGGAGATGATGCCAGTTAGTTGGGAGGCGAGGGCTAAGCCTGCGGTTAGGAGTTTTGCTCCCGACACGTCGGGACCACAGGGGCCTGTGCTTTGTAGTTTAAGATACTTAGCTCCCGTAGGGACTCCCGGTCTTAATACTTCATCCGGAAATACTGCTTCTGCCCCTTCTTTTCCGTTAGTTCAGTCTACAGATGCAACAAGAAACCTCGAACCTTAGGCTTGGGTCTTTAAACCTGTAAGTACTTCTGTAGTAAAAAATACTCTGTGCCCCTCCCTGCCTCTATGTCTCCGTGGTTCAAAAACTAAACAACCCTTTGTGCTCCTTCGTGTCTTTCGTGTCTTAGTGGTTA
>CBHWDR010000511.1:0-3116 GCA_966112575.1 uncultured Chitinophagales bacterium | reverse complement strand
CAGGGAGGCGGCGCGCATTTCTTCCACGATATCGCTGGGGTAGGCCTCTCCCCGGCGGATGATGGAAAGAATGCAGAACTCCAGGATCCCCTTCCGCATCTGGCTTTGAGTATTCTCGATATTCATCGGTTTCCTTTTAATCCCGGCTTCCTGCCGGGGTGATCACACGAATTGCATTGACCATACAAATCTATGATGTTATTTGGTACTATGCAACACATAGTACCAAGTTTTTTCAAGTAACTATCCATGTCTAGAAGTGTACTGCGCCATAAAAACCGCGATAGCAGTGCATTTCAGCGATTTTTTGCTGAAAGAAGAATTTTTCGGGAAAGGGACAAATGGGAAAAAATCGGGATGAGTGGGACCTGCCAGGTTGGGGGGCACCTGCCAGGTTGGGGGGCACCTGCTAGGTTGCTACCGACCTGGCAGGTCGGGGAGAACCTAGCAGGTTAGGGGGAACCTAGCAGGTCGCCGGCTCACCGCAGCGTACATAGGTTCCGGAACACCAGGCCGCCGCCAGTTGGAAGGTCCAGCGAAACCTTCCGAGTACCCGAAACCCCTTCCAGTTCCAGGTCATAATGCGGGCGGAGCGGCACGCGGGCGTAGTAGATCGTATGCGGCAGGCTCTGCCAGTTGCGGGTATCGGCTTTCTCCGAGGCATAGCCGAAGATCTTCAGCCCCAGGGCCAGGGCCTCGCGCCGGTCGCGCTCCTTCCGGCTGATCGCTTTATTATTCCCGTACTCTTCTTTCGGCTTGGCCGCCAGCTCGGCGAGCTTCTTGATCGCTACCCGCGTAAGGGTCCGCGACAGGTCGCGCAGGCGGCGCTCTTCCAATAGGGCAAGCGCCAGCTGATTCACGTCCTGCGCGGGTTCCAGGGCAAAAACCGAGCTTCCGTCCAGCAAACGGGCACCCCGGAAGGGGAAGGCTTGGGGCTGGTAGCGGGGCAAGGTTGCCCGGAATGAAAGCGCCTCCACGATCCGCTCGGGACGCCCCATGGATAGATCAAACGGCACCCGGTAGCGTCCGGCCCCATCGAGGAAATAATAGCCCCCGCGGCCGTCGTCGAAAAGGTTGAAAAACAGGTTCACTTCCTCTTTCACCGGTGCCATGCCGCCTTCCCAGAAGAGCACCAGCTCCCCTTCGGTTTTGAGCCACGAAGGGTCGAAGCGCAGGTCGAGCAGGGATTCGTAGCGCTCCAACTGCTCCGTAAAACCATTGAGGTAGGCCGTGCGCAGGAGGTCCCGCTTCAGTTGGGTCGGCATGGCCGTCCCATAGAAATCCCGGCCCTTCCTCAGGTAGAGGTCCGCCGCATTGCGGTAAGCGATAAAGGCATCGTTGACCTGGCTGCCCCGTTCATAGATGAGCCCCTGCAGGATATGGGAGAAGGCATCTTCCGCATAGCGCCCTTTCCGGGCCACATCTTCCTGGGCCTGGGTACGCAGCGTGATGCGCCGTGCCTCCACGATCGCCTCCTCCGTTTGCCCGAGCTGCAGGTAGTTCAGTGCCTTATAATAATGCACCATGTATTTCTCGAAGTCCTCACCCCGGTACTGCTCCATCATGGGGTTGAGCAGGGTGCCGGCGATCAGGGAAGCGGCCTCCCTGCCCCCCGCCTCCATCAGCAGGTCGGCCTCATTGAACGACCGGTTGCTTTCGGCATAGCGGCCCTCGAGGTGCTCGAGCTTGCCTTTTTCCAGTAGATAAAGAATGCGGTTGCGGGGCTTTTTCAGGAGTTTGTTGGCCTCCAGGCTCTTCGACGCCCGGGCATAATTGCCCTGGGAAAGGCTGGAATAATAGTCGGCCGACCGCTGGTGGTAGGAGGCACAGCCAGCCGTTAAAAAAAGCAGCCCGCCAAGGACGGGCGCCCAATAATGTTTAGGAAACGAAACCTGCGCCACGATCAGTTCTTGACCATCTTGGCGATCTTCTTCTCGCCCAGCCACACGACCTCATTGGTTTCGATATTGGTGAGCTCGAGGTTCACCTGGTAATACACGACCCGCTTCTTCTTATAATCGTCCACGATCGAGTTGATCGAACCCTGGAGGATGTAGTCGGCACCCTGCTCGAGTCCGAACTTCTTCATGGATGAAGCGGAAGCGTTGGTCTGCATGTCGGCCTTCTCCGCCCGCAGCTCCTCACGCTTCTTGCCGCCCTGTACCAGCCGCACTTTCTGGGTCTGGATAAAAGAGCGCTCCACGTCGTTCACGAAGGTCTCCGCTTCAATATGCTCATGGGTTTTGTTGGTCACGAAGCCTACGATCACCACGGGCTTCTGGCCCTTGGCGGTTTCATGATTCGCCAGCCATTTGTCGCGGAGCACGGTCTGGATCATTTCCTCGGCAACCAGACGGGAGTCGGTATTGTTCCAGCGTCCGCTGAGATCCACCTGTTGTGCAGGATCGATGCGGGTAACGGTACGGTTGCAGGCACCGAGGAGAAGGGCCGCGCACAGGGCGCCGAGGCCGAATAATTTTTTCATAAGCTGATCAATATGCGGTCAAAAAATGCTTACCACCGGAAGCGGCGGAAGTGATAGTTGGGATAACCGTAGCCGTAAGGCGAATAGCCATAAGGTTGGTAATGGTAGGGCTGATACCCGCGGCGTTGCCGCTCGAGCCGGAGGTCGCGGCGGAACTGCCGGTTCTCTTTCCTGCGCAACTCCCGGCGCTCGACCCAGTCGGGTGCCGAATAGGTTTCCTGGAAGGTAGTGCCATGCCAGCGGTTGACCGAGTCGGCCAGTTGCATGTACTTGTCGCGGCTGACCGCAAAATTCGGATTCTGGTCAGGAGCCAGGTTCTGGGCTTCCGCCTGCCCGAGGAAGAGCAGGCCGGCAAGGGTAAAAACAGTAAGTAGCATTTGCTTCATACCCGTCGATTTGGTTGCCTTAAAATTAATTCGCCTTAGGTTAAACAGGCGTTAATGTCGCAGGGCCCCCTATGGGAGGCCCTGCAACTCATCACTGATCATTCATCACTCATTTCTTCAGGCCGATCTCGCGCAGGCGCTCATCGAGGTACTCGCCGGCCGTGGCATCCTCGTAGGCCTTCGGATGCCCGGCATCGATGGTGCTCGAAAGGCAGGCCAGGCTCATATCGCTCTTGGGATGCAGG
>CBHWDR010000510.1:0-3126 GCA_966112575.1 uncultured Chitinophagales bacterium | reverse complement strand
CCAGGGGCAGGAAGCCCACATTCACCTGCAACAGCTTCATGGTAGTGATGCAGTCCTGGATGGAACGGATGAACTCCGCACGCTGGCAAAAAGATTGCGCATAATAGCCGCTCATCGAGAGCGAGGCAAAGAGCACGTTCTGCTCATTCGCTTTTCGAATGAAGTCATGGCGTACCGAATCTTTAAGCAGCTGGTTGTCGAAGGTCGGCCGGTTGCCCAGCCCGCCCATATCCACTTCGAGGCCATCAGCGCCTACTTCGCGGGTGAGCGCGATGGCCCCGGCTTTCTGGCGCTTGAGCATCATGAGGTCAACCACGGCCACTTTATATCGTTGCTTTCCGGAAGCGGCCAGCCGTGCGGCATAAACCTGCTGCTCAAAGACCTGAATCACTGCATCCAATCCTTTTACGGCATTTGCCGGCAAGGCGTCACCGTCTTTTCCAAATAGTTTGAGTGATTCGTCCGGCTCGATCGTCACACCCGACTCGTCCCATTCCCTTGCTGCATTATAAACAGGCTGCATCCCGAATTGCTGCACGAGAAAATCATAGACCGCCTTGCGTTTTCCAAAGCCGTAATCATGTCCTTCACCTGCGAGGTGCACATTACGCACGACTGCGCCGGAATAAAAACCGTAGGTCCGTTGTAAATAAGGAAACTCCTGTTGCGGGACCTGCTGCGTCCAGTCTTTTCCATCCGATACCACGATCATGGGTCGCGGCGCGGCCATGGCCCCGATCTCGGCATTGTTGGTACCACTGCCGGCAAGGTGAATCCCCATACCGCTTTCACAGGGGCAGCCGCCGCTGTGGTAAGAAGAAAGCATGGCAACCGGTGCGCTCAACTTAATGCGCTCATCCAGGGCCGTGAGCAGCATGGTCTGCGAGCCACCGCCCGAGGCGCCGGTAACAGCCACGCGGGAAGGATCGGCATCCTTCAGCGACAACAGGTAATCAAGAATGCGGATGGCGTTCAGGGTCTGGATGATCTGCACGCCTGCGCGGCGATGGTCTTTCGGATCGATCTGGAGGATCGATTCGCCCTCCCAACCCAGGAGGTCGTAACTGAATGCGATGGCGCCCATCCGGGCCTGCATGGCACAGCGATACTGGCAGTCTTCGCGATAGCGGCCCCGGGAAAAATGCCCGTCGGGGTTGAGGATCACCGGCAGCTTGCCCCTGCTTTTGAGGGGCCGGTAAATGGAGCCGCAAACGTAAACACCCGGCAGGGTCTCCAGGGCAATATTCTGAACGGAATAGTCGGCATAGTTGCGAACCGATGAAAGGATCGGCTTCGATGCTGGCCTGAGCGGAAGCACCTCCAGCCGCAGGGCGGAACGGATCTCCGCGCGCAGGGAATCCTTGCGCAGTTCCCAGGCCTGGCGATCCGTGTAGGAGGCGGCCAGCGCATCCAGTTGTGCTTTCCCTTCCCCGGGTGTTTTCAGGTGGTATTGATAGGCCTGGATCTTGTACCGTCCCTCGCCTTCTTTGGTAAAGGTCAGGTCCTGGGAAGAAAGCACATTTTCGAGGGTTTGCTCTACGTCGGGACGGAAGCGCCATTCGGCATAGGTCAGCATCCGTCCTTTTACCAAGTCTTCGGGGTAGCGCAGGCTGATGTGATAACGGTTCTGGATCTCTGTCAGCACCTCGCGGAGCGGGCGTCGGAACTGGTCGTCGGAAGTTTGAGCAAAAAGCGCCAGCGACAGTGTGCATCCTGCCAGGAAAAACAGGAGACGCAACCGACGATAAAAAAATAGGTGAATCTGCTTCATATAGCGCCCTCGTTCCCGTACCGGGAATACCTCGTCAAATTATTGAATCACGTCCGTTGACCGTCCTGCACTGTTGCCCAAAAAAGAAAAAGGGGAGCCTGGACAGGCTCCCCGAAAAATGAACGATTGCTTAAGAGAGAAAATAGGTTCTAATATGTTCTGTGACGATGCATCGTCCGGCATTAACCATGCCGGTCGCAATATTTTTGAGGGAGTTCAATGTACCCAATCGGAAAAGCCAACTATCCTGCACTGTTCCGCAGGCCAGGGATGAGCCAGGTTCATTCCGCTACGACCTTTTCACCTGACGCATTCCGCCATCCCGAGTAGAGCAGGCGGGGATCGACTTCTTCCCGGGGAAAGAAAAGACTGGCCACGTAACCCACGATGATGACCACGAGGTGGCTGTAGACGCCCACCATCAGTTTGTCGTGCGGGAAATTATACCGGCCCAGGTCCAGCAACAGGTGCTTCTCCGTGCCCAGCCCGATACGGGTGGAGGTAAGGAACGCATAAGCCGTGAACAGGATGCAGACGAAGATGGCGATCGTGATGCCTTTACGGTTCGCCCGCGGCACGAAGAGTCCCAGGATGAAAATGCCGACGATGCCACCGGAGAAGATGGCGTAGACATCGAAGATGATGCCCAGCACCCCTTCGCTGCCGGCATTGACATAGAGCGCGCCGATGAGGATCGTGATCAGGCCTGAAGCAAAGACCATCCAGCGGCTGGCCGACAGGTAGTGGCGATCGGTACGATTGGGACGAAGTTTTTTATAGTAATCCTCCACCCCTACGGCGGCGAGGCTGTTGAGCTCTGCGCTGAGGCTGCAGACCGCTGCCGAGATCATTGCCGAGAGGATCAGCCCGGTGACGCCTACGGGCAATTTTGTTTTGATGAAATAGGGGAACACGGCTTCGGGCCGCAGGCCTTCGGGCAAAGGATTCTGTTTGTAATAAACAAAGAGCGCCGTACCGATGAACATGAAGATCGTCCAGATGGGAACCGTGAGCAGGATGCCCATGAGCGAAGCACGGATGGCAGATTTATCGGTCTTCGCCGTGAGGTAACGTTGCACTACGGTTTGGTCGGTGCCGTATTTCTGAACGGCGTAAAAGGCGCCGTTGATCACCATCACGATAAAGGTCATTCGGGTAAAATCAAAATCGTAGGGACCGAAGCCTGCGTGCCCGTTTTCAGAAGCCACCCGGTAGATCTCGGCCGGACCGCCATGCGTGGAGCATAACAGGATGCCGAGGCAGATGATGCCGCTGGCGAAGAGCATGAAGCCCTGGAAGACATCGAGCCAGATCACGGCTTCAATGCCGCCCACCAGGTTCACCACGATGATCAG
>CBHWDR010000509.1:0-3136 GCA_966112575.1 uncultured Chitinophagales bacterium | reverse complement strand
CGCCCCAACGAGCTCAAAGAAAAATGGGATGGCAAGCGGCTCCGGAAGGCGGAGGCCACGGCCATTTCGGGCATGGAGACCATCCTCTGGACCGACAGCATCGATGCCCTGCTCCAGGGCTGGATCCACCTGGCGGATACTATTTACCTCGATACCAACGAGAACGACCGTAAGGCCAGTGCCTTGCGTACCCGCGACTACCGGTTCGTAGACGAAATGCGCGCCCGCTACCCGCTCCACCAGTACGATCGTGCCGCGCGCCTTTTCGGCGACCTGCGGGCCATCAAGACGCCCTTCGAGGTGGAGGTCACCAAAATGGCCATTGAGATCACGCACAAAGCATTTCGCCGCGTGCTGCAGTTCGTAAAGCCGGGGGTGATGGAATACGAGGTCGAAGCCGAGATCCTGCACTCTTTTCTCTCCCAGCGCGCCAGCGGCGAGGCCTATGGCTCCATCATCGCTTCGGGCGACCGCGCCCGGACGCTGCATTACGTCAGCAATAACCAGGAGTGCCGGGACGGAGAGCTGCTGCTGATGGATTTCGGCGCCTCCTACGGTGGCTACAATGCCGACCTCACGCGCACCATCCCCGTGAACGGGAAGTTCACGCCGCGGCAGAAAGAAGTGTACAATGCCTGCCTGCACCTGCACGACTATGCGAAATCGATCCTGAAGCCGGGGATATCCATTGTCGATTATACCGAGAAAGTAGGGGAGGAAGCCACGAAGCAATTCCTGAAGATCGGCCTCCTCACCGAAGGCGACGTGAAAAACGACGACCGCGACAACCGGGCCTACCGCAAGTATCTCTATCATGGCATTTCGCACCACCTGGGCATCGACGTGCACGACCTGGGTTCCCGCACGGAGCCCATCCGGCCGGGCATGCTCTTTACCGTGGAGCCGGGCATCTATATCGAGGAAGAAGCCATGGGTATCCGCATCGAGAACAATCTCTGGATCACGGAGAACGGCAATGTGGATCTGTTCGAGGGCATTCCGATCACGGTGGAGGAGATTGAAGAGGCGATGGGCAGTAGGCAATAGGCAGTGGGCAGTGAGGGCTGTCGAACTTGGACGATAGAACACAGACCACAGACCTCGGACCACAGACGACAGACCACGGACGGGAGACTAAAGACAATGGACCGGACGTTCGACGATGGTTCACCGAGATTTGTAGGTCATTGCTGCAGGCTGCAGCGGAAAAAAACGTTGCGCGTGGGTGTTTTTCACTTTGAGTTGCGTTTGGATCGGCAGAGGTTTGTAGGATGGCATTCAAGTTTGAAAAGCTCAGGGTCTGGCATCTGGCCCTGGATCTTAGCGATCAGGTATTCGAGCTCATTCAGACCTTTCCCAAAGAAGAGCGTTTCGGATTGTCGGCACAGATGATGCGTGCGGCAGACTCGGTTTCGCTGAACATCGCAGAAGGCTCAATTGGGCAAAGTGATCGGGAGCAACAGCGGTTCCTGGGATATGCCATCCGTTCTTGTGGAGAAGTAGTCAATTGCCTTTACCTGGCGAAAAGAAGAAAATATATCGTGGATACCCGTTTTAAGGAAGTCTATGATTTTATAGATTCGCTCATTCAAAAGCTGCAAGCTTTTCGTAACTCTTTAAACTGATCGTATATGCCGGTACGGCTTTGTCCGTGGTCCGTCGTCTGTGGTCCTCATAATCATGAAACAGATCCCCAACATCTTCACCCTCCTCAACCTCCTCTGCGGCTGCATTGCCATTGTGCTTTTCCTTCAGTCCAATGAGCGCATCCTGGCGCTGGACGAGATGGGCAATACAGAAGTCTTCCTGCCCGAACGGATGTGGATGGGCGCTCTTTTCCTCTTTGCCGCAGCCGTGATCGATTTCCTCGACGGGTTCATCGCCCGGGCCTTCAAGGCCACCTCGGAGATGGGCGAGCAGCTCGATTCGCTGAGCGACGTGGTGAGCTTCGGCGTGGCCCCCGGCGTGATCCTCTTCCAGTTGCTGCGCATCTCCTACGCACAGGAGCCGAATGGCCTGGACGTGCCCCTGTTCGCGCTGATCCCGGCTTTTCTTTTCTCCATGGCCGCCGCCTGGAGGCTGGCCAAGTTCAATATCAGCACCGACCAGGTCTATGGCTTTCGCGGTGTGCCCACGCCGGCTGCGGGCCTCTTCGTGGCTTCCCTGCCCCTGATCATCCGCTACCCGGGCTTCGAAGGCATTGCCCAGCTGCTCATCAACAAATGGCTGCTCTATGGCCTCGTGCTGGTGCTGGCCTGGCTGATGGTGAGCGACCTGCGCCTGATGGCGATGAAGTTCAGGAGCTATGCTTTTGCCGACAACAAGCTCAAATACGCGCTGGTCGTGCTTTCCCTGCTCTGCATCATCTTCCTGCGCTGGGCGGCCGTGCCGGTGATTTTTGTCTTGTATGTTGTGTTCTCGCTTGTTTCTGTTGACCGTCAACCGTCCACCGTCGACCGATAGCAGGCCGACCGTCAGCAGTTAACGGTGAACCGTCAACGGTTAACGGTGGACGGTCTATATTTGCGCCCAAAATCACTTCGCTCATGACCTTCAACGTACAGGTGACCGTAATGCCGCTCAAGGAGCTTCTTGATCCCCAGGGTAAGGCCGTAATGACGGGCCTTGGCAACCTTGGCTTCCGCAATGTGGCCGACGTGCGCATCGGCAAGAACATATCCCTCCAGATCGAGGCGGATTCGGCCGACCAGGCCCGCCAGATCGCCGAAGAAGCCAGCCGCAAGCTGCTCGCCAACCCCGTGATGGAGTATTTCGAGATCCACGTACAGTAATATGCTCTACCTCGTACCTACCCCGGTCGGCAACCTCAAGGACATCACGCTTCGGGCGCTCGAGGTGCTGAAAGAGGTGGACCTGATCCTGGCCGAGGATACGAGAACGACTTCCAAGCTGCTCAACCATTACGGGATCGAAAAGCCCCTCTCGCCTTACCACCAGCACAACGAGCACAAGATCGTTCAGCACCTGGTGGACCAGCTCCTGGCCGGCAAGAATATGGCCGTGGTCACGGATGCGGGCACACCGGGCATTTCCGACCCTGCTTTTCTCCTCGTCCGCGCATGCGTCCGCAACAACATCCGGGTAGAGACCCTGCCCGGGGCAACTGCCTTCGTTC
>CBHWDR010000508.1:0-3147 GCA_966112575.1 uncultured Chitinophagales bacterium | reverse complement strand
TTCATTCAATGAGGTCTGCTGGCCGAAAGCGATGTTGTACACCTGGTTCACAGCCTCAGGGTTTGTGGTGGTGAGCGCCTTCACATTCGCCTGTACCGCATTCATCACAAACGTGAAATCGCGGCTGTGCTCACCGTTGCCATTGATCTTGGGCGGCTCGTTGTCCAGCACCGCCTTCATGAACAGGGGAATAACGGCGGCGTAAGCGCCGTTCGGGCTCTGCCGCGGTCCGAATACGTTGAAATAACGAAGCCCGATGAGCTCCAGGCCGTATACCTGTGCATAGACACGGGCATAGAGCTCGTTCACATACTTGGTGACGGCATAAGGCGAGAGCGGGTTGCCGATCGTATCTTCTACTTTGGGCAGGCCGGGATGATCGCCATAGGTGGACGATGAAGCTGCGTATACCACACGCTTCACGCCTTTCTCCTTGGCAGCCGTAAATATATTCAGCGTACCGCTCACGTTCACATCGTTCGAAGTGAGGGGATCGTTGATCGAGCGGGGCACCGAGCCAAGCGCCGCCTGGTGCGAGATGCCATCAATGCCTTCGCAGGCCTGCAGGCAGGTCTCGTAGCTGCGGATATCGCCTTCGAGGAACTCGAATTTGGGATGGCCTTCGAAAGCTTCGATGTTGGCCCGGCTACCGGTAGCGAGGTTATCCAGTACGCGAACGAATTGGATCTCGGGACGTTCCAGCAGGTGTTCAACAAGGTTGGAGCCGATAAAGCCGGCTCCGCCCGTAACAAGAATGCGCATCAGGCAGTGGTTTTTTTCCGTTTTTTCTTTTTGTTCCAATTCTTCGTATCCAGCCAGCCGAACCAGCGGCGAAGCATGGTGGGTGGCGGCGCCTCGTCATCGTCGAAGTAACCCGATCCGTAGCCATAGCCGTATCCGTAACGACCATAACCATAATAGCCGTAACCGGAGCGGAGCTTCACATCATTGAGCACGATCGACACCTTGGGCAACTTGCCCTGCTGGTAGAATTCGTCCACCAGGCCGATCTGCTTTTTATAGGTATGCCCCTGCCGGACAATGTACAGGGTCGCATCGGCAAACTTGCTCAGGGTAAGGGCATCGCTGACCATGCCTACCGGAGCGGTATCCATGATCACGATATCGAAGTTGGCCCGCAGGTAATCGAAAAGCTCGGTGAGCTTAACATCCAGCAGCAACTCCGAGGGGTTGGGCGGAATTGGTCCGCAGGGAAGTACGAAAAGATTGTCGACGCCATCCACCGGTACCGGGAGGCTCTCAATAGTAGTCTTCCCGAGCATCCAGTTGGTGAGACCCGGCTTCTTGGTCATATTGAGGTGCGAGAGGATCTTGGGCTTACGGATGTCGAACTCCAGGATGATGGTGCGTTTGCCGGCAAGCGCCTGTACGGCGCCCACGTTGGTGGAGATAAAGGATTTACCCTCCCCGGAGAAAGATGAGGTCACGAGGATCACCGGCTTGTGAATATGATTCAGCACATACTGCAGGTTCGATCGAATGATCCGGAACTGCTCCGCCACTACGCTTCGGCTATGGCCGGTAGCAACGAGGTTGTTCTTTCCGTAAGAATGTCCCACTTCCCCGATGATCGATGCCGTGGTGATCCGCTCGATATCGTAACGGGTCGTAACCTTATCATTCAACAGCTCCAGGATGAATATAAACAGGGCCGGGAGGAGCAGGCCGATAAAGATGGCGGTGATCCGGATGTTGCGGCTGTTCGGCTTAATGGGTGAGGCGTTCGGCGCGGCATCCTGGAGCACCTTGATATCCGAGATGGTGGAAGCTAGCTTAATGGCCGATTCCTCCCGCTTCACGAGGAGGGAGTTGAAAACGGTCAGCTTGCCTTCGAGCTGACGGGTCACTTCGCCGAGTTGCTGTTGTTGCTCAGGAAGGAGCTTCACACGGGATTCAACCGAACCAATGCCCGAACGAAGGCTGCCCATGGCCGAACCGTACGCACCCTTGATATTCTTCACATTCTCCAGAATGGAATTGCTCAGCTTTTCGATCAGCTGGTTTTGCTGTTGCACCACGATATTGCCTTCCGGTGCATTCTCCCGCAAGGTCTTTCTTTCGATCTGCGCCTGGTTATATTGCTGTACCAGGGAGTTGAGGGTTGGATCATCGAGGCCAAGGGAAGAAGGAACGGTAGAGAAACCGGTACGCCCTTTTTGCATATAGGCCTCGATCTGCAACACGGTTCCCATTTGCTGCGAAAGTTCCTGCAGCTGCGTATTCTGCTGTTCGATCCGGGAGAAATAGTTGGTTGCCTGCGTTTCCGGATCGATCAGGTTATAGCGTTTGATCAGTGATACCCGCAGATCATTGATGCTGTCCAACTGCTTGGCCACCGTGTCGAGGCGTGAGTCGATGAAGGTGAGCTGATTCTGGGTCGTCTGGTTCTTGTCCTCTTTGGTGGCGATCTGGTATTGGTTCATCAGCTCGTTGACCACATCGGCTGCCAGGTGTGGGTTGGTAGACTGAAGGCTCAGTATAATGATACCCGTATTTGCCTTGGGGGCAACGGCCACACTACCGGCAAGCGTTCCGGCTACGGCCATCGTAGGCTGCCAGACCACTTTGTATTCAGCGCCCACAGGCATCGGCTTATTACGAACAAGTCGAAACACGCCAGAGCTGTTCTTGAACACATTACCATAGGTGAAGGGGCCATCATCATTGATCCGGAATTTGCTCTCGTTCTCAAAGGTCACTTTCAAGGTAAAACCGGAAGAATCGAAAACCTGAAGCGCCTCCACCAGGAAAGGGCCTGTTTTGTAGATGTTCAGCTCCTTGATATTGCCCTTGGCAAAGTAGGTAAAGTTGAGGTCCAGGGCATCCACCACGCGGGCCATGAGCTTGCGCGATTGCAGGAACTCGATCTCGTTCTGGATATTCTTCTTGTTATCGGATGACAGCGCCTTCTCGATGGCATTGGTACTGCTGTTATTTGCCGACTCATCCTGGATGATGATCTTTCCGCCCGCCTCGTAGATCTGGGTGGCATAACGCAGGTAAATGAATACCACGAACAGCGAAAGTGCCACCGAGATGATAAACAGGGGCAGGAAACGGATGTATTTA
This sequence comes from uncultured Chitinophagales bacterium, assembly GCA_966112575.1. GTDB lineage: Bacteria > Bacteroidota > Bacteroidia > Chitinophagales > Chitinophagaceae > Flavisolibacter. The sequence goes on along the minus strand of CBHWDR010000508.1, from coordinate 57 downwards.
TAGAACAGGTCCTTGAACCCGAGGGTCGACAGTTCTTTTTTGGATTGCTGTAGCTGC
>CBHWDR010000507.1:0-3148 GCA_966112575.1 uncultured Chitinophagales bacterium | reverse complement strand
AGGAATTCGCCTATGTGGCTTCCCATGACCTGAAGGAACCCCTGCGCAAGATCTCCACCTTCGGCGACCGGCTGGTGCACACCCAGAAGGACCTGCTGGGGGCCGAAGGCAAGCTCTATCTCCAGAAGATCATCGATGCCTCGCAGCGGATGCAGACCATGATCAGCGACCTGCTCTCGATCTCCCTCATCCGGGGTAATACGTCCTTCGAGTCGTTCAGCCTGCAGACCATCCTCGAAGAAGTGTTGCAGACCCTGGAATACAAGATCGAACAGCTCGATGCCGAGGTCCTCGCCGACCCATTACCCGAGGCGAAGGTCATTCCCTCCCAGTTCCGGCAGCTCTTCCAGAACCTGTTGAGCAACTCCCTCAAATTCGTACGGCCCGGCATAAAGCCGCGGCTGGAGGTGCGCTATACGCTCATCTCACCGGCAGCCGCCTCACATTTCGGGATCCTGCATGCAGGACCGAGCCACAAGATCGAGTTCAGCGACAACGGGATCGGGTTTGAGAACGAGTTCGCCGGCAAGATCTTCTCCATTTTCCAGCGCCTGCATGGCCGGAGCGAGTACGAAGGCTCCGGGATCGGGCTGGCCATTTGTAAAAAAATTGTAGAACATCATAGCGGCATCATCTTCGCGCAGGGAATTCCTGGCGAAGGCGCGACATTTACCCTACTTATCCCCGCATGAAGACCCCATACCATATCGTGATCGTAGATGACGACGCTGATGACCGCGAGATCGTTCGCGATGCTTTTGCCAGCACCTCCGGGAATTTCGAATACAGCTTCCTCGAGAACGGCGACCGGCTGATCGAATTCCTCGAAAAAAGCGAGGGCGCTACCTTTCCTTCCCTCATCCTGCTCGACCTCAACATGCCGGGCAAGGATGGCCGTGAAACCCTTCATGACCTCAAGAAAAGCGAACGCTTTCATCATATACCGGTGATCATCTTCACCACTTCTTCCTCGCACCGCGATAAGAATATGGCCTACGACCTCGGGGCGAACTGCTTCGTGACCAAGCCCGACACTTTCAACAAACTCATCGAGCTGGCCCAGTCCATCACCCGCCTTTGGCTGCAATGAAAAAGAACTCTCGGATGAATAGAACGGATTACCGCAAATCCCTTTATAAAGGTTATTGAACATATCCGCGTTTATTGTTTGAATTCGTTCCATCCGCGCTCCTTCTCGCTGGTCTGGTTTTTTCAGCAGCTGCCGGATGGAAAAGAACTGGCGGATCGGTTGCTCGGGCTTCCATTACAAGGAATGGAAGGAACGCTTCTACCCCAAAGGACTGGCACAAAAGCACTGGTTCACTTACTACACCGAGCATTTCAACACCCTCGAGCTGAACGTTACCTTCTACCGCTTCCCCGAGCTCAAAGCCTTGCTGCAATGGCATACGGCTGCACCGCATGACTTCCTGTTCTCCGCCAAAGTACCGCGCACTGTTACGCACTATAAAAAGTTCGTCGACTGCAGGCAGGTCGTGTATGATTTCTACCAGGTGCTGCGCGCCGGACTGCAGGAGAAACTGGGGGCAGTGCTCTTCCAGTTACCGCCGAGCTTCAGCTATACACCCGAACGACTGGAGAGCGTACTCGAACATATCGATCCCGCTTTCACCAACGTGATCGAGTTCCGTCACGAAAGCTGGTGGCGCCCCGATGTGCAGCAGCGCCTCACCGAGGCGAGAGTGAGCTTCTGCGGCGTCAGCTTTCCGAAGATCAGCCGGCAGGAAGCCGTGATCAATACCGACACCGCCTACTATCGCTTCCATGGCGTGCCTGTGCTCTTTCACTCGGAGTACGACGAAGCATTTGTCCAGGATATCGTGAACCAGCTCCGCGCCTCCTCCGCCGAAACGGTTTACATCTATTTCAACAATACCGCCTCCATGGCCGCCATCGCCAATGCGCGCCAAGCGCTCGCGCACCTCCAACCAACCCCCTAATACCCCAATACCCCAATACCTCAATACCTCAATACCCTAATACCTTAATAACCTAATACCTCCATACCCATTTCCTAACTTTACTTCATGATCCAACAAACTCCCTGGTTCGAACGCCGGTTCAGCTTTGACTTCCCGGTTGGCCTCTTCCCGGTCATCTTCTCCCGCCTCGAAGGGAGCATCTTCCGGCTTTACAGCCTGCTGGCCAATGCGGACGACGAGCTGTGCAGTCAGGGCAAAGAAGGCTGGTCGGTGAAGCAGCACCTGGGCCATCTGATCGACCTGGAGGACCTGTGGTGGCAGCGGCTGCAGGACTATGCCAACGGCAGGGACACGCTGACGATGGCAGACCTGACCAACCAGCGCACGGAAGATGCAGGCCACAATGAGCAAACGCTCGAACGCCTGCTGGAGCAATTCACGATCGAGCGGCAACGGACCCTGGAAGCGGCCTATGGATTTGACGAGGAGTTCCTGCAGAAAACGGCTACGCACCCACGGCTTGGTCAGCCCATGCGCGTGATCGATGCCCTCTTCTTTGTTGCCGAGCACGACGATCACCACATCAGCGCGCTATCGAACCTGATGCGCCGCCCGCCAGAAGAGTTAACGTAATACTTCGGAGATCGTATGCCCGATCGATGCGTTCGGCATCTGCACGCGCAGAAGCGTAGCTAGTGTGGCCGCGATGTCGGTCATGTACACCTCGCGCGCCGTACGGCCCTTCTTCACTCCCCAGCCATACCAGATCAGGGGAATATGCGAATCGTAATTGTTCCAGAGGCTGTGTGAGGAGCCCGTCCGCCAGCCCTCGCTCCATCCCGGCCGAAGGAGGTATTGCAGGTCGCCGCTCAGGCGCTGGTTATAGCCATTGGTCAACATCATCTTCAGGCGGTCGGGGAGCGTTTCATTCGCCAGGTTGGCCAGGTCCAGCACATGGCTCACACCGGGAAGTGCGACCATCGTCTCCCGGGCCACGGACAACACCTCGGAGCGCGAGATATTCTGCTTCCGCAGGATCGAATCATTGAAATATACCTGGTAGTTGATCACATTTTCCACCAGCTGCCGCTGGCCGAAGCGCTTTTCCAGCGTGTCGTTCAGGAGAGCCCGCAACTTACCGCTCTCGAAAGCGCCGGTGGCGATCTTGTGGTCGCGCAGGAAACTGGTATTGTGATTGACGGCGT
>CBHWDR010000506.1:0-3159 GCA_966112575.1 uncultured Chitinophagales bacterium | reverse complement strand
CCTGCACCTGCGCGGCGCGGCTGCCCGCAAAAAAAGAATCGGGTGTGGTGTTGATGATCCCCATCACGATGGGCGTGTCGATCGTGAGCAGTCGGCCCTTACAATTGAGTGTGTACATTCCCGGTCATTCGTTAGTTTTGAAACGAACGAGCAAAACTAAGAGGCATGGCGTCAACCACCAACGAGCAGTATGATGAAGTGCTCCGGGAATGCAGGGCGATCTTTTTGAAAAAGACCAAGGACTACGGAACCGCCTGGCGCGTTCTTCGCCCCATCTCCATTATCGACCAGATCTACATCAAGGCCCAGCGCATCCGCAATATCCAGGAAACCGGCCGGCAGAAAGTGGGCCGCATCGGCGACGATATCCGCAGTGAGTTCATCGGCATCGTCAACTATTCCATCATCGGCCTGATCCAGCTGGAGCTGACCGACGATGACCCGGAAGACCTCGATGCCGATTCGGTGGAGACGCTGTATGAAGAACATTTTCTCACAGCCCGGCACCTGATGGAAGCGAAGAACCACGACTATGGCGAGGCCTGGCGGAATATGAGCGGTGAGAGCTTCGTGGACCTCATCCTGATGAAGCTCTTCCGCATGCGGCAGATCGTTTCCAACAAAGGCCAGACACTGATCAGCGAAGGGCTGGACGCCAACTACCACGATATGATCAACTATGCCGTATTTGCCCTGATCATGCAGGGAGAAAAACAAGCCGCATGAGAATCGCCATCCGTGTGATCCAGATCCTGGTTGGCCTGCTCTTCATCGTGTCGGGGCTGGTGAAGGCCAACGATCCGCTCGGGCTTGCGTACAAGATGCAGGAGTTCTTCGAGCTTTGGACCGCTGATCTGCGCGGAAGCAGTTTCTTTCTTAAAAATCCGCTTCTGGCGCTTATTTCCTTCTCCAATGAACATTCCCTTGGCCTTTCGGTGCATATGATCACGGTGGAGATCATCGCGGGCGTGGCCTTGCTGCTCGGCTGGATGAAGCGCTGGCTTCTTCCTTTCCTCCTGGCGCTGATGGTCTTTTTTACCTTCCTCACCGGCTATGCCGTGCTCTCGGGCAAGTTCACCAACTGCGGTTGCTTCGGCGACTGCATTCCCATCACACCCACGGCTTCTTTCGCCAAAGACCTGGTGCTCATCGTGCTGATCCTGGCCCTCATCCTGGGACGCCGGCATATCGTTCCGGTATGGACCTCCCGGACCCGCGTGGCGGCGCTTGGGGCCAGCCTGGCCGCCGTCTTGCTCCTGCAGATCTATGTGCTGCGCTACCTGCCGCTGGCTGATTGCCTGGCCTTTCACAAGGGTGCAGATATCGCTCAGCAGACCCGGCTGCCGGCAGGGTCGCTCGACAGCGTGGTGACCACCATGATCTACGAAAAAGACGGGAAGCAATACGAATGGACGATCAGCGAGATGCCGGCCGATTTCGAGACCTATACCTTCAAGGGTACGAAGGAAAAAGTCGTGCGTCCGGGTACGCATGCGCTTCCGCCCATCCAGGGCTTCACGCTCCAGGGCATTGGCGGACCGGACCCCGCGGATTCCACCGGCCGAACAATGCAGCGCAGCGATTCCACCAAAGCCATCATGGAAACACCGCATTGCCTTGTCTTCTTTGCCCTTCATACCCGCGACCTGGCGGAGTGGTCAGAAGAACTAAAAGCCGTTCGTGCGGCCACCAGCCTGCCGGTTTTCCTCATCTGCAACCAGGCATTTGAGACCACCTATGCCGACCTTGCAAAGCAGGGGATCAACAATATTCCCGTGTATACCACGGATTTTACGCCGATCAAAACTGCTGCCCGCACCAACCCCACGCTCTACGAATGGAAGAAAGGCGTGATCGTGGGCAAATGGGGCAGGGGCGACCTCCATAAAGTACCCGATCACCTTAAAACAAACCCTTAATTGCTGCGCTATACATTCCGGAAGATGGGCTATGGGCTGCTGGTGCTGCTGGGCGTTGTGATCCTCGTGTTCGTACTCTTCCAGGGTTTCGGCGATCCCTCTCGCCTGGTGATGGGACAAAGCGGCGATGCCGCCACGCAGGCGAATATCCGCCGGGAGCTCTACCTCGACCAGCCCAAATGGAAACAGTTCCTGTTTTACCTGAATGATATTTCCCCGGTGGCAATCCATACCCGGGAAGAGATCAAAACAAAGGAGCTGAAAGGCCTGTTCGTTGGCGGTGATACGCGGGTCGGGATCAAGGTCCCTTACCTGCGCAAATCCTACCAATCCAAGAAGGCGGTGGGAAGCATCCTCATGGAAGCCTTGCCCGGCACCCTCTTACTGGCTTTGGCTGCCATGCTCATCGCCATTGCCCTCGGTATTCCCTTGGGTGTGGCGGCAGCGGTCAGGCAGAATACCTGGGTGGACACCACGGCCGTCTTCTCCAGCATCATCGGCATTTCTGCGCCTTCGTTCTTCATGGGCATCATCATCGCCTACCTGTTCGGCTTCGTCCTATCTGATTACACCGGCCTGCACATCACCGGGTCCTGGTTCGATATCGATGAATCGGGCGCCCGGCGACTGAGCCTGCAGAACCTGATCCTGCCCGCCATAACGCTCGGGATCCGTCCGCTGGCCATCATCACCCAGCTGACCCGCAGCTCCATGCTGGATGTGCTCGACCAGGATTATATCCGCACGGCTTATGCCAAGGGCCTGGGGCGCCGCACGATCATCTGGAAGCATGCCCTGCGCAATGCGCTTAACCCCGTAATCACGGCCATCACCGGCTGGTTTGCCGAGCTGCTGGCTGGCGCATTCTTTATCGAATACATCTTTGGCTGGAAGGGGATCGGCAAGGTGACGGTGGACGCGCTGGAAAAACTTGACTTCCCCGTGGTCATGGGCTCCGTGCTGGTGACGGCAGCCTTCTTCATCATCATCAATATCCTCGCTGATATTCTCTATTGTATTGTCGATCCGCGCATCCGTTTAAAATAGCGCTACGGCTGAGTTTGCGCCTTTTTTTGACCGCGGAGCAAAGCAAAAAAATCCTACCTTTAAAGCACAAGCCCCATCATCGATCGCCCCAACCCTTAAACCATTCTTATGGAAAGAATCGCTGATGTACTGGTCCGCAAGTATCCACAATTCAACACCGTTGTTCCGCATTGCCTGGTGAGCGATGCCCTGT
>CBHWDR010000505.1:0-3162 GCA_966112575.1 uncultured Chitinophagales bacterium | reverse complement strand
GGGTTGCGCGGGTCATCTTCCGGGATGCCGGCTTCTACCTTACCAACGAGGTCGGCGCCTACGTCGGCTGCCTTGGTATAAATACCGCCGCCTACACGGGCGAAGAGGGCGATGCTCTCGGCGCCGAGTGAGAAACCCGTAAGCACTTCGATGGCGATGGTCACCTCATGTGCGGTAGCCAGGGCACCGGGAGCGAGAAGCTTCAACAGTACGATGAACAGACCACCCAGGCCAAGAACGGCCAGGCCGGCAACACCCATACCCATCACGGCGCCGCCGGTGAAGGATACCTGGAGTGCTTTGGAAAGGGAGGTACGCGCGGCGTGAGCGGTACGCACATTGGCCTTGGTGGCGGCGCGCATGCCGATGTAACCGGCAAGGGCGCTAAAGAAAGCGCCGATCACAAAAGCGATCGCGATCGACCAGTGTGATTCCTTGCTGCTATAGCCCATGTATCCGAGAAGCAGGGCTACGATCACACCGAAATAGGTAAGGATCTTCCATTCGGCGCGGAGAAAGGCCATCGCGCCTTCGGCAATATAGTTGGCGATCTCACGCATCCGTTCGGTGCCCGCATCTTGCTTGCTCACCCAAACGAACTTCCAGATGGTGTACAAAAGGCCAACCAATCCCATGGCCGGTACTAAATACATGTACAGGTCTGACTTCATACTGTGGTTTGTTAAATTTTTGTGTGGCGGCAAAGATAGGGGTTGAGCCCGATTTGCCTAATCCGTGAACAATTCGTTGCAAGCGCCCGGGAAACCGCTCCTGTCCTTATATAGATGAATGCGTATCGGTGTGTGAAAGCTCGCGGAAAGCAGCGCTGAGGTAGCGTACCAGGTCCATGGCGGTCATGGATTCCAGCGCAAGGTCCCTGGCCGCGAGATCGCCCGCGCGGCCATGCAGGTAGACGCCGAGAAGGGCTGCGGTCACCGGGTCGTAGCCCTGGGCCAGCAGGGCGGTCAGGATGCCCGTGAGCACATCGCCGCTGCCGCCTTTGGCCATGCCGGCATTGCCGGTGGTATTGAAGTACCGGTGCCCGCCCGGTGTCGCCACCAGGGTGTGGTGTCCTTTAAGCACGATAACCAGTTTTTTCTCCGCTGCCATTTCGGCTGCGCGCGCAAATCGCGCAAAGCTTGATCCATGCGCGCCGAAGAGGCGATCGAACTCTTTGGGGTGGGGCGTGAGGATGGAGCCTTCCGGCACATCGTTGAGTAGTGCGGGTTCACCCGCGATAAGGTTCAGGGCATCGGCATCTATGACCATGGGAGCAGTAACGGCACGGAGGAGGGCTTTGAGGAACAGGGCCGTACCCACATCGGTACCCAGGCCGGGACCCACGCCGATGGCGGCATAACCGCGGTTATTTTCGTATGTGCCTTCCAGTTGTTCGGCACCCAGGGTCTGCACCATCGCTTCGGGAACCGTGGTCTGGAGGATGTCAGATCCACATTCAGGCGCCAGGCAGGTTAGAAGGCCAACGCCCGAACGCATGCAGGCCGCAGCAGCCAGCACGGCTGCACCCATCTTTCCCTTGGAGCCCGCAGCCAGGAGTGCGTGCCCGAACTCGCCTTTATGGGCAAACCGGTTGCGTGGGCGATAGGCCGCCCGGATGAAGGGCCGGTCCAGCAGGTGCTGGTGGAGCTCGAGGCCCTGGGGGTAGGCGGGATGAAGGCCAATATCCAGGACCACCACCTCGCCCAGGTAGGGCGCGTTCTCTTGTGCGAGCAGGGCCAGTTTCCAGGCCTGGAAGCTAAGGGTGGTATCGGCCCGGATCGCGACCATCCCCTGCAGCGGCCCGTCGGCAGGCAAACCACTGGGAAGGTCAATGGAAAGGACAGGGGCGGGGGCGTTGTTGATATGCCGGATCAGTTCCGCAGTGAGTCCTTCCAGCGGTCCCTTGAGCCCCGTCCCGAACAAGGCATCGACCACCAGGGTGGTTGGATCGATCGTTGGGAACTGTTCTGCTGACTGGATAAAATGCAGCCCGATCAGCGGAACTTCGTGTAGCCGCTGCAGGTTGCGCTGGAAGTCTGCGCTACCGGTTTTGCCAAATTCCAGAATATATACCTGCACCTCATGGCCCAGGGTGGCCAGCTGCCGCGCGATCGCGAGCCCATCGCCTCCGTTGTTGCCTTTGCCACAGAAAATGCTGACCGCCGTTTCCGGCGTGTACATCTTGCTGATCCACCGGGTGCAGGCGGCAGCGGCCCGTTCCATGAGCTCGATGGACGTGATGGGCTCATGTTCGATCGTGTAGCGGTCCCATTCGCGGATCTCGTTGGCGCTGAGTAGTAGCATGCAGGGAATTCTGCAACGAAAATAGCCTTCCGAAAGGGAAGGCTATTCGCATCTTATGAAATCTTTTTACTCCTCTCCGCCGGTGTCGCCCTTGCCGTCATAGGGACCGAAGAGCTGGTACATTTTTTTCGAAAGGCCATACACCGCCATGTTCATTTTGTTGCAGGTCATGATAATGGTGATGCGTTCATCGGTGAGGCGGGCGAAGGCCGAGTTGAATCCATGCCATTTGCCATTATGAAAGATGACTTTCTTTTTGTTGGGCAGCATCAGCAGGTGCCAGCCCAGCCCGTAATTCTTTACCCCGGGGCGTTCATTGCTGTAGGGGGTAAAGGCCGAGTCGAGCATGGCGGGCCGGATCAGCTTACCGGCATAGAGCGCCTGGTCCCACTTGAGCAGGTCGCGGGGTGTGGAGTAGATATTCTTATCCCCGTACGGTCCGTCACTGAAGTCGAGCGTCCAGGGAGCGCCATTGGGCTGATAGGAGATCACCACGCGCGCCGAATCCTGGGGCAGGCGCACAAAGCTGTTCTTCATCGCCAGCGGGGTGAAGAAATTATCCTGCATGTATTTGGGGTAGGTGACACCCGAAACCTTTTCCACGATGGAGGCCAGGAGCACATAATTCGTATTGCAATAGTTGAAGCGCTTGCCGGGGTTGTAGGCCTGCGGGGGATGCCATTCGATAAGCGTGCGGATCACGTCTTCATTGCTGGCGGGCTGCCGGCGGGGCCAGCCCATGTTCTCCATATAATTGAGGTAGTTGGGCAGTCCGCTCCGGTGATTGAGCAGCATCTTCACCGTTATCTGGGTATAGGGAAACTGGGGGAAGAATTTCGTGACCAGGTCATCGAGCCC
>CBHWDR010000504.1:0-3171 GCA_966112575.1 uncultured Chitinophagales bacterium | reverse complement strand
GCTCGCGCGGCCACCACCGCCGTAACCACCGCCGCTTCCGCCGAAGCCGCCACCAAAGCAGTGCTGGGCCAGAAGTATGCGGTCGACCAGGTAGGCTTCTCCTTTACGTGGTTCGACAAGGATTCGATCGCCTGGGAAGGAATGACCAAAGACACCAGTAGCTTCTACCGCGACCAGCTCTCTGCTATTCGAAGCCTGCGCCTGGAGTTCGGCGCCGACTCCACCCTGCGTTTTATCCAAAAAGAGCAAAGCAACCCGGCCACCTGGAAGATCCAACAGGACACAACCTCGGCCAACAAGGAGCTTCGGATCACCTACCTGTCGAAAGAGTTCAACTTCGGCAACGACACCACACCGCAGCTGGTAACTCAGACCTACCCGGTGCGTGGGCTGAACGAACGCTTCCTCTTCATCGAATCGCCCTTCGAGCTCAACCGGCGCAAAGTGGTGCTGCTCATGAGCCGCCAGTAATTTCTTCGCATAAAAAAAGCGTCCCGGTAGATCGGGACGCTTTTTTGTGGCGTAATGGAATGAAGGCAGATGATCAAAATGCTTTCTTGCCTTCCACCTTGTTTCCTTCGTTATCCAGCTCCACTACTTCGTAGCCGAGCTTCTGGATTCCGGGAAGGATCCTTGCCTTGTCACCAACCAGGAGGATGTTGATCTTGGCGGGATCGATGTATTTCTTCGCCATTTCCTGCAGCTGTTTGGCCGTGATGCTGTTCAGCACATTCATCTGCTGCTGGGTATAATTGGCGGGCAAGTTGTATTCGAGCACGCGGCTGATGAACGCTGCTTTCTGGGCAGGCGTTTCATAACGGAGCGCATCGATTTGTCCAATGGCGCTCTTCATAAACTGCACCTCTTCGGCAGAAGGTCCGCCGGCCAGGTAGTCGTTCACTTCCTTCATCACTTCCACCAGCGCGCTGTCGGTAGCATCGGCACGGATGCCGGCGCCGAATTGGAACTGGCCGGCAACGCTGTTGGCGCTGAAGCCCGAGTTGGCGCCATAGGTCCAGCCTTTGTCTTCACGCAGGTTGAGGTTGATGCGGCTGTTGAAGTTGCCACCAAGTGCGAAGTTGGACAGCGTGGATTTGTAGAAGTCGCCGGTTGCATCCCACTTCATGCCGGTTGCATAACCAACGCGGAACTCTGTTTGCGCGCCTTTGGGAACATCCACGAGGTACACTTTCGACTTGTCCACTTTGGGGGCGGGGTTCACTTCGGGAAGGGTAACCTTCTTCTTCGGCAGCTTGCCCAGGAAGGTGAGCTTGCCGAGGATCTCGGGCTGCTTCACATCACCTACGATCACGAGGCGGGCGCCCTGTGAGGTCATGTAGTTGTTGTAATAATCCTTTACATCCTGCAGGGTGATGTTCTTCAGGGTTTCTTCCGTACCGCTCTGGCTGATGCCCAGGATATGGTCGGCACCGTAGTTGAGCTTGGCGAATACCGCATCAGCGATAGCGGTGGGTTGGGCCTTCATCATCTTGAAGCCCTGCATGCGCTGGGTCTTCAGGCGATTGAAGGTCTCTTCGGTGAAGTTGGGGTTGTAAAGACGCTCATTCAGCAGGGCCAGCACCGGGTCGAGGTTCTTCTTCAGGGTCTGCACGGTGTAGGTGATGCCGTTCACGCCGGAGCTTACATTGAGCGAAGCGCCCAGTTTGTCCAGTGCCTGCGACATCTGCTCGGCGGTGTAGTTCTTCGTGTCTTCGTTCATCATGGCAGCGAACATGCTCGCCAGGCCTGCTTTCGAGAGGTTGCCGGCCTGGGCCAGGTGACCTCCGGGAATGAAGAGCGAAAGGGTTACGGTCGGTGTTTCATTGTTCTCCGAACCGATCACCTTGATGCCGTTGGGCATGTCTTTCTTCCAGAAGGCCGGAACTTTCACAACCGGTGAAGGTCCGCCTGCGGGGATCTTCGCGCGATCGAAATTATCTTTCGGCTTGCTGTATTTGAGACCGGCATAACCGTAGTCGGGTGCCTGGTAATTGCTCGAGTCGATCTTGAAATTATCGGCGGCGGCAACGAGGGCTTCCTGTCCTTTGGGAACCACGCTCAGCACCACGGCGCCTTTTCCTTTGATGTACTTGTTGTAAACGCGAACCACGTCTTCCTTGGTGAGCTTCTCGTAATCCTTGATCTCCCTGGTGATGTAGTTGGCATCACCGGTGAAGGTCTGGTAAGCGGCCAGCTGGCTCACTTTACCCGACACGCTCTGCAGGCCGTTGATCACCTGCGACTCCATGCTGTTCTTGAACTTCTGGAGGTCGGCATCGGTCACGCCGCGCTTCTCGAAAGAGTCGAGGCTGGCACGGAAAAGGGTTTCCATGTCGGCCAGGGTTTGTCCGGGCATGGGCGAGAACACGAAGTAGAATTCGCCGGCGAGTTCGGAAGGATTATAGATCGCGTTGGCAGCAAGGCCTTTCTGCTTTTTCACCACGTTCTGGTAGAGCACCGAGTTCTTGCCCTGTCCGAGGATCTCGGCAAGCAGCTCGAGGGCCGGACCGTCTTCATGGTAGTTGGCCGGAGCTGGGTAAACCGCGTAGAGGCGGGAGAGGCGGGCATAGTTGTCGACCTGGGTGATGTAGCGGTTGGAGGCCACCTGTACCTGGGGCACTTTTACCGGCTTCACCTCGGGGCCGCGGGGAATGGAGCCGAAGTATTTGTCAACGAGCTTCACCACATCGGCGGGCTTCACATCACCACCGATGGTGAGCGTGGCGTTGTTGGGGCCATACCAGCGGAGGAAGAAGTTCTTCAGGTCGTCTACGTTAACGCGGTTCAGATCCTCCACATAGCCGATGGTCATCCAGGAGTAGGGATGGCCGTAGGGGTAGAGGTTCTTCGAAACGGTTTCATTGGCAAGCCCGTAAGGTGCATTGTCGTAACGCTGGCCGCGTTCGTTCTTCACCGTGGAGCGCTGCACCTCGAATTTCTTCTGGGTAACGGCATCCAGCAGGTAACCCATGCGATCGGCTTCGAGCCAGATCATGGTTTCGAGCTGGTTGGAGGGAACCGTTTCGAAATAGTTGGTGCGGTCGCGGTTGGTCGAACCGTTCAGGGTACCGCCGGCAGACTGCACGAGCTTGAAATGCTGTTCGTCGGCCACGTGGTCGGAGCCCTGGAACATCATGTGCTCGAAGAAGTGGGCGAAGCCGGATTTACCGA
>CBHWDR010000503.1:0-3174 GCA_966112575.1 uncultured Chitinophagales bacterium | reverse complement strand
TCCATCGTTGAACTTGACCTCCCGCAGGTCGTGCTGGTAGCCGCCCTGCAGGTGGATCAGTTCACCGAAGAGGCCCTGTCGAACCATATGGAGCACGGCCATCACGTCGCGGCGGTAGCAGACATTCTCCAGCATCATCACATTTGCCCGGTGCTGCTCCGCGGCGCGCACCACCTCCCAGTGGTCTTCGAGGGTGATGCCGAGCATCACTTCGGTGGCAACATAGCGGATGCCGGCCTGCAGGGCGCCGAGGATCATGGGCTTGTGCCATTCCCAGGGCGTGGCGATCACGATGCCGTCGAGCTGCTCCTTTACCAGGAGGTCGCGCCAGGCCTCTTTGCTGCCTGTATAGACTTTCGGTGCTTTCTTCCCGCTTTTGGCGATGATGGTGGCCGCATCCTTCAGCATGCGGGGGTCGGTGTCGCAGATGGCCACCAGGTCGGTATCGGCGCGGCGCAGGATCAGGTCGAGGTGCTCCTGTCCGCGCAGGCCGGTACCGATGAGGGCCAGCCGCACCCGGGGCGCGGCGGCGGCGAAGAGGGAAGCGCCCGGCAGGGCCAGGGCCGCGGTTGCCAGCGCCGTGGTACGGACGAAGTCTTTACGGTTCATACAACAGTTTGCAGAGGAAATTAGCGTAAAAAAGGATCGTTCAAACAGGCTGAGCCGTCAGAAGAAAGAATTCTACAGCAGGCGAATCTTAACGGAACTTCCTGCCTGATCTGATCGAATAAGCCTACCTTGCCTCCGTATTCATTCCCTCCTGTTATTCGCTCACACACGAATTTCCTGTTAACAGCAAAGTGAATCTCTTTTGTTCACCCTAAATCCAGCTGTTATGGCACGTGTATTCACGACCTCCTTTGAATTCAACCATCGCCTCTACGACGCGATCGTTACGGTACTGGCTACGGAAAAAGATCTGAGCTTCCAGGTACGGCTCCTCGACGAGGACCTGCATGCTTTGTTTCCCGATGGGCAGCTCAGCCTGGGCGCCGAAGCCATGAAACCACCGACCGAAACCACCGACGACCAGGTATCACGCGGCATTCTCCGAAAGATCGGCGAGGCCATCGAGAAGCATCTCGTTACGCGGTAGAATCCATCACCATGTCCTATTTTCTTTACGCTGAAGACGACCGCGACGACATCGATATCCTCCAGGATGTGATGGCGAACCATTTCCGGCGCATCACCCTGGTGAGTGTTCCGGGCGGCTTTGAATTGCTGCAGCACCTGGAGCGTGTTCCGCGGAATGGTTCTTATCCCCTGCTCATCATCCTCGACTGGGTCCTGCCCCGCGTGGATGGCAGGGATACACTCCAACTCCTCAAGTGCGATGACCTCTTCCGGCTGATCCCGGTAGCCATCCTCACCACCTCGATGACCCAGCCCGAGATCGACTACTGCCGCACCTTGGGCGCGGAGGTCTTCATCAAGCCCTCCAGTCCCGACGACTGGGCGCCGATCCTGGCCCTGTTCCGCGAATACGCGGAAGAAGAAGCATAAGTGTTATTTCTTCCGGCGGATAAAGCGGAAGGCGAAGATGATGGCGATGGCGGCGAGGAGCAGCCAGCCGAGGGTAGTCAGGTCCATGCGACAAAGATAGGCGGCCGGGCAGCAGCCACGAATTCCCATAATTCAGCACCAGCCTACCTGCCCTGCAGGAACGGGAGCGCATCGTTCAGCCGGTATTCCGGCGAAGCCGAAAAGAAAAGCTGGAGCAGGTTCATATGATCGGCTCCGAAGAGTACAAGGATCCGGTCGCCAGGTTCCGTTACCCGCTGGATATTGCGGAAGATGCGCAGGTTCCGGTTGAACCAGCGGGAGCTCTCGAAATCGGCGCCAAAAAAATCCCCCTTCTTCTGCTCGTACTTGAATCCGCCCACCAGGTAATTGCCAAGGCTGGCCCGGACCGTTTCGGGATCATTCAGCAGGCGCAGCTGCGCGAGCACGCCCTCCTTCTGAAAGACATGCGGCACGGAGCGCTTCAGGCTGCTGTCGGGATTTTTCTGGATAAAGGAGGCGAACCGCTCCAGTTCGGTGGTATCGGCCGAGCGGAAGACGGAGTCCAGCGCCGGGTAAAGGGCACCCCATTCGTCCACGCAATACAGTTTCTGATGCCCCATCATTCGAGCCAGGCGAAAGCCGATCTGCTCTTCTTCATTTCTTCTCAACGCGTGTTTTCCCTGAAGGAAGGAGGCGTACAGGGAATCATAGCGCTTCTGTTGAGCAGGCATCCGCTCGATGATGATCTTCGTTGGCCGGAATGCGGCCAGCCGGTCAACCAGCGCGAGGATCTCCTGCTGGTATTTTGGATCCAGCACATCGATCTGCTCTTCGCTGCGCACCTGCCGGGCATCGAGGTTGGGAAAGGAAAAATGGAAGACGCCAACGGCCAGCACTTCCGCCGGGCGCGGCTGCGCCTTTAATCGAGCAGAAAAAAGCAGAAAGGTGCAGAAGAGCAACAACAGCCCTAAAGACCGGAAGGTTTAGGGGAACAAACATTGGTTGCAACACCTTTTGCACTGCGCTCCTCTCAAACGGCAAAGGCCTTTAAAGGTTACAATGGCCGTAGTATTTCCGAAAACCCGGTCTAAGGACGTCTGATAAACGTTTCTATAGCTGTAAGATAATTGGTGTAACCAAGCGTATTCGGTACCGAATGGTGATCAGCATTCGGGATGCGGTGCGCTTCCTTGTAACTCCCGCGGTAATTGTTGAACACCGGCTCGCCCTGGGTGGAGATGCGCAGAAAATGATCCTGCGTACCATGGATCCAGAAGAAGGGTTGGGACACGCTCTTGATCTCCTCGGCATTGTTGATCTGGAGATCGGTGAAAAAGCGGCTGCTCAGCGCCAGCCCCGACGCGTCCTGCACAATGTTCTGCGCCGAAGCAAAAGGTGCTTCCAACAGCAGTTTGGCCGGCGTCAGGCTTCGTGGTTGCGCGGTGAGCCTGGTGGCGGGTGCCGAGCCGAGACTGAAGCCATACATCATGAGCCGGTTGCCGGTCAGCCCTTTCGACTGCAGCCAGGCTAGCCCCGCATCCACATCGGCATAGAGGCCTTTTTCCGTCGGCTCCCCATCAGAGAGGCCATAGCCACGGTAGTCCACCATCAGTACGCCATAGCGGTTCTTCCTGCCAACATTGGCCAGCAGCTCGGCGCGCGGATAAT
>CBHWDR010000502.1:0-3179 GCA_966112575.1 uncultured Chitinophagales bacterium | reverse complement strand
CTCAAACAGTTGAAGAAGCCTTACAGTGGGCGGAAGAACTGCATGCGGACAATATCAACCGCAACCGCTACACCAATTATACCGCCAACCTCCACTACACCGGCAAGCTCGATACGGTGGGCGCTACGCTGAACGTGGATCTTGACTGGGTGAAGATCCGGAATGCCGGCGGCTCGGATTTCAACAACTACTACCAGCAGCTTCCCGGCGGGATGCCGGTCGCGGATATCCTTGCCACCGATACGCGCAATGGCTATACGATCCGCTCGGCTCGGGCCGACCTGGCGAAGCCGCTCAGCAAGTCGCAAAAAATGGAGCTCGGCTTCCGGTTGAGCGAGGTGCGCTCCGACAATGACTTCCGCTTTTATTTCAACAACAGTGGCCCGGTCATCGACCCCCGGCGTACGAATCATTTTGTGTACGATGAAAATATCTACGCCGGCTACCTCAATTGGAACGGCAACTTCGGCAAATACCAGGTGCAGGCCGGCCTCCGGGGCGAGCAGACCCGTTCGCTTGGCACCCAGCTCACTACCGGAGAGAAGACAAGAAGAAATTACCTGAATCTTTTCCCCAGCATTTTTCTCCAGCGCGACGTGAGCGACAACTATGCGGTGAGCTTCTCGTATGGCCGCAGGATCTCGCGTCCGAATTACG
Organism: uncultured Chitinophagales bacterium; assembly: GCA_966112575.1. Taxonomy (GTDB): domain Bacteria; phylum Bacteroidota; class Bacteroidia; order Chitinophagales; family Chitinophagaceae; genus Flavisolibacter. The sequence goes on along the minus strand of CBHWDR010000502.1, from coordinate 2,522 downwards.
GCAGCCTGAATCCTTTCCGTTCGTATCGCGATCCGTATACCTATTCCCAGGGTAATCCTTACCTGCGGCCCATGTACACGCACTCCTTCGCCCTGATCCAGACCTTCCGTAAAGTGTACACGGTAAACATCAACTACCAGTATCTCCGCGACGTGATCTCCGAGATCCCCATCCTGCGCGTGGAGGATACCACCACGATCTATACCACGGGCAATGTGAACGATGTGCACAGCATCAGCATGACCAGCGTGATCCCGGTGAAGATCACCCGCAAGTGGGATGCGCAGAACACCCTGCTCCTGTACTACAATACGTACAGCATGCCTTCGGAATTCGGGCAGCTCCGCACGAAGCAGTTCACGGTTTCCATCCAGTCGAACCATACCATCCTGCTGCCGAAAGATTTCCGGTTGGAGGTGAGTGCGCAGTACCGGTCGCCGCGCGTGTCGGGGCTCTATCACATGGCTGCGCTCAGCCGCGTAGACCTGGGGCTTCGCAAGTCGATCCTGAACAAGAAGATTGATCTTACCGTTAACGTGAATGACATCTTCAAGGGGTACCGTTATCTCTGGACCACCGATATCGGCGGGCAGGTGAACGAGTTCGATCAGTACTTCCGCTGGCGCACGGTGGGTTTTACCCTGCGCTACAATTTCAGCAAAGGGCAGAAAGTGGATGTGAAGCGGCGGAACACAGTGGAGGAGGTCAACCGCGCTAATTGACCCGTCGTTAGACGGGCTGGGCTTCTGTAAGGCCCTCGCGGATGGCCGACCAGCGTTCGGCGGGCAATACCTGCTCTGCCAGCCCGGTCAGCATTCCGTAAACGGGCGCCGGCGCATGCTGGCGGATCGCGGCGAACCAGCCGATGATCTCGTGCGTGGCCATGCCCCTGAGCATCCACTCCACGTAGTGCACATTCTTTTCCGGGGGGATAGAACTGCTGATGGCTTCTACCTTGCCCAGGAGTTCGGCATCGCTGTATTGTTTCCACAGTAGTTCATTCACGATCGTCTCTTCCTTCCGCATGTGCTCCACGTTGAAGGCAAGGAAGGCGTTGAACTGCTGCATCAGCTCCTGTCCGTAGGCGAGGTTCTGTTCGGGGCTGTTGGTTTCCACGAATTTTTGCAGCTGGTTTTTCAGCGCTTCCGAAAGCCGGTGGTCTTCCACGTGCTGCGCTTCAAAATCGGCCACTACCTCGGGTGCCTGTGCTTCGATCATGGGGAAGATCTGGCTGTCTTCGATATGGGCATGCGATTCGAAGAGGCGGTCGACCAGGGCTACCCGCTCAACTACGCGGCGGATATCATCTTCCCTGGTGAAGTTGGCATGCTGGATCAAAATGGCGGTATCGTAAAGCAGGGCGCGGAGTCCTTTGTGGATCTGGCCGAAGGTATTGAAGCGGAGTGCTTGCATGGTAACGGGTTTTGGTTTAGAAGCAAAGTTGTTCCTTCCCTGGCAATTACTAACTGGCCGATCGGATGAACTGCCGAAAGGTGCGTATCAATTGCCAGTGCCGGCGAACGCGGCCTTCGGGTCATTCTTCCGGATCCAGTCGTAGTAGGCCTCGGCCGTTTTGCGGTCGAAGAGCCGGTCGCCCTCATGGACCGTTGCGGCTGTTCCGCAGGCTGCGCCAAACTGCACGGCTTCGCGAATGGACAGGCCCCTGTCGAGCAGCAGGGTGATGCCGGCCACCATGCTGTCGCCGGCGCCTACGGTGCTGCGCTTCTTCACGGTTGGCGGGAGTACGCGAAAGGAGGCTGTCGGGGTGCACACCAGTGCACCCGAAGGGCCCATCGATACCACCAGAACCGCGCATCCCCCGGCGTCGATCACGCGTTTCGCGGCCTCATCGATCTCGTTCAGCTCGAGGTAGTCCTTGCCTACAAGGGAGCAGAGCTCTGTAAGATTGGGCTTGATCAGGTACACACCTTCCTTCAGTGCCTGGCGCAGGGGCGCACCCGAGGTATCTACGATGAAGCGGCTGTTCCGTTCCCGGCATAACTGGGCCAGCTCGCCGAGGAAGGATTCCGGCACGCCGGCCGGAAGGCTGCCGCTGCAAACCAGGTAGTCCAGCTCCGGCAGTCCGCTCAGTATTGCCTTGGTTGCTTCGAGATCCGCTTTCGTCAGCATAGGGCCGGGCAGCACGAACCGGTACTGCCGGTTGCTGCTTTCTTCCAGTACGGCGATGCTCTCGCGGGTATCGCCATCAATGGGCAGAACGCGGTGCGGGATGCCGCGGTCGTTCAGCCAGCCGGTGAGTACCTGTCCGTTGGCACCTCCGGCAGGAAAAAGGGCAAGGCTGGTGCCACCCAGCTCGTGGATGGCGCGACTCACGTTGATGCCCCCGCCACCGGCGGTCACCTGCATGCCCGCACAGCGCATTTTTTTCTCCGGGACAAGCTTCTCCACCTGCAGGCTCTTGTCAAGCGCCGGGTTCAGGGTCAGGGTAACGATCATGTGTAGCGGTTTGATACCGGACAAAGATGCGCTGTTTTATGGCCGCCTGGTGCAGGAATCCGATT
>CBHWDR010000501.1:0-3180 GCA_966112575.1 uncultured Chitinophagales bacterium | reverse complement strand
TCTCTTAGCTCAAAAGTTGATACGCCACGAAGCTCATCAGGTAGGCGATGCCGGTCATCATGAAGAACTGGATAGCGGGCCACTTCCAGGATTTGGTTTCGCGGCGGACGATGGCGAGGGTGCTCATGCACTGCATAGCGAAGAGGTAGAAGATCATCAGCGAGATACCGGTGGCCAGGGTAAAGAGCGGGCTTCCGTCTTCCTTGCGGGCCGCTTTCAGCTTATCGCGGAGCAATAGGCCTTCTTCATCTTCCCCTACGCTATAGAGCGTGGCCATCGTGCCTACAAAGACTTCGCGCGCTGCAAAAGAAGTGACCAGTGCGATCCCTACGCGCCAGTCGTAACCCAGGGGTTTGATACCGGGCTCGATCGATTTGCCGAGGATGCCCGCATAGGAGTTCTCGAGCTTGGCCGCACTGTATTGGGTTTCGATCTGTTCGGCGGAAAGCTTGTTCTCACGGAGGGCCACTTCATGCCTTTGCTCCACGGCCGCCATGCGCTTCGAAGGCCCGTAGCTGCTCAGGGCCCACAGGACGAGCGAGATCACCATGATCACCCGCCCGGCCTCGAATACGAAGATGCGGGCCTTGTTGACCATGGCCTGTCCTACATTCTTCAGGCGCGGTGAGCGATAGGTGGGCAGTTCGAGAATGAAATAGCTTTTCTCCTTGATATTGATGAACCACTTGGCGATGAAGGCTACCAGAAGTCCCATCAGCAGCCCCAGCAGGTACAGACCCATCATCACCAGGGCCTGCAGGGAGAATATGCCATAGAAATAGGTTTTCGGGATCACCAGGCCGATAAGGATGGTGAAGACCGGCAGGCGGGCCGAGCAGCTCATGAAAGGCGTGATGAGGATGGTGAGCAGGCGCTCCTTGCGGTTCTCGATATTCCGCGCACTCATGATGGCGGGCACGGCGCAGGCAAAGCCACTGATGAGCGGCATCACACTCTTGCCGTTCAGGCCCACGCTCCGCATCAGGCGGTCGGTAAGGAAGGAGATCCGCGCCATATAGCCCGAGTCTTCCAGCACGGTGATGAGTGCGAAGAGGATCATGATCTGGGGCACGAAGACGAGGATGCCGCTGAGTCCGGCAATGAGGCCGTTGATCAGCAGGTCGCTCCACCAGGTGGCCGGCAGCAGGTTATTCAGCCAGGTGCTCACCTGCACGAACGCCATCTCGATCCAGGTCATGGGATACTCGGCCAGGTAGAACACGCTCTGGAAAAGTATAAAGAGCACGGCCAGCAGGATCAGGTAACCCCAGCGGCGGTGGAGCAGTACGTTGTCGAGCTTGTCGGTCAGGATGGTTTGCTGAAGCGGGTCGGGTTCGGAAACCGAAACCTGCATGATCTTCTTGATCCGCCCATAGCGTTGGAGGATCTCCGTAGCCTGGGTCTTGGTATGGTTGAAATCATGCCGGCGCTCGATGTTCTCGATATCTTCCTGGAGCTGTCCATTAAGCTCGAACTGCTCATGGTTGATCAGGAAGTGGATGGCGGAGTAGTCGGAAGCTTCGGGCATCAGCTGGCGCAGCTCCTCGATGGGGGCGGCGGCCAGTTCCCGGTTCTCGATAAAATCGCGAACGGGTACTTTATAAAGGTTGGAGGCCGTTTGTTCGATCAGCTTCTTCAGCTGGGGGATCCCCTTGCCTTTCCGCGGGTTGACCGAAACCACGGGCACGCCGAGTTCGCGCTCCAGCTCGGCCAAGTCGATCTCGATGCCTTTGCGCTTGGCGATGTCGGCCATGGTCAGCGCCACCACAACGGGTTTTTTCAGGTCCAGGATCTGGGAACAGAAAAGAAGGTTGCGTTTGAGGTTGCTCGCATCCACGGCCACCACGTAGATATCGGCCTGGATCTCCTTGTCCTGGTTCATCAGTACCCGGTAGCTCACCCATTCGTCGAGGCGCTTGGGATAAAGGCTGTAGGTACCCGGCAGGTCGATGATATTGCCGGTGATGGTTGGGGAGATGGGGGTGGTGCCGGTCTTCTTGTCCACCGTAACGCCCGGGAAATTGCCTACCTTCTGGTTCAGGCCGGTAAGGGCGTTGAAGAGCGAGGTCTTTCCGCTGTTGGGGTTACCCACGAGGGCGATATGGATCGTTGTTTTTGTAGACACGGCTTGCCGCGCAAAGGTAGCCCCGACCTCCGGCGTAACCTTACGAGTTTGGAAGTTTTAGGAACGGATTAAGGAAAAAGAATGGCTGAAAAAAATGGGATTTTCGTCTCCTTCCCGGTGGCTTTGAATAATTTTGTTGCCCCCCATCTCCAAAACGATTTACCGTGAATCAGAAACTTATCCTCTCATCGTTTCTCCTGGCCTGCCTTGGCGCCGATGCGCAGAAGATCAAGAAAGAAGACCAGGAAGTGCTGGCCAACCTGCAGCAGCATGTCCGCTACCTGGCTTCCGACTCGCTCGGAGGAAGGCGCATGGGAACACCCGGCGAACGGATGGCTGCGGCCTATGTTGCCGAATCCTTCCGTCAGGTTGGCCTGCAACCCAAGCTGGGAGCGGGTTTCCTGCAAAGCTTCGATATTGATGAGGGGAAGAAGCTCAACCCGGCCACGCGGCTTTCGATCAATGGAGAAGGGCTGCAGCTGCAAACGGACTATTTCCCGCTATCGGCCAATGCCAACACGGCGCTGAAAGGGGACGCCTCCCTCGCCCTCCAGGAACCGGGCGCCCCCTGGTTCTTTGACCTGAAAGAGATGCTGGAAGAGAACGCGACCAACCCGCATTTCGATCTTGACGGCAACATCCGCACGTCGGTGAAGAACGCGCAGAAGCGCGGCGCCACTGCGGTATTTATCTATAATTCCTCCGCCCGTAAGGATGGACTGGCCTTCAACGGCAAGGACCGGTCCGAGGCCTACCCGGTACCCGTGATCTATCTCCAGCCGGAGACGGCCAGGAAATACCTCGGCGACGCTTCCGCAACCCTGTCGATCGACCTCAGGATCGACATCGGCACCCTGAAGCGCACGGGTTCCAATGTGGTGGGCTATATCGATAATGGCGCGCCCACCACGGTGATCTTAGGAGCCCACCTCGACCACCTCGGGCTCGGAGAGGATGGCAATTCGCGGGAGGTGGCAACAAAAGGGCAGATCCACAATGGTGCCGACGATAATGCTTCGGGCACGGCAGCACTCATTGAGCTGGCGCGGGCGCTC
>CBHWDR010000500.1:0-3184 GCA_966112575.1 uncultured Chitinophagales bacterium | reverse complement strand
GGCCGCTTCCTCATGGCATCGAACCTCCTCACGGTGAATGATACGAGCGAGTCGGCCCAGGTGGATGCGCACATGCCTGATGTGCTGGCCTATATCTATTCGCTCGAAGCGCCGAAATACCCGAAGGCGATCAACGCATCGGTGGCGGCGAAAGGGAAGACGATCTTCGAGCAGAACTGCTCGGGTTGTCATGGTACCTATGGTGCAAAACCGACCTATCCCAACCTGCTGATCCCCGAATCGATCATCGGCACGGACTCGCTGCTCTACCGGAGCAATTATTCCAACCCCCAATTCGTGAACTGGTTCAACCGCAGCTGGTTCACCACCGGCGACCACCCGGCCCGCCTCGAGCCTTTCGCCGGCTACATCGCCCCGCCGCTCGACGGCATCTGGATCACGGCGCCCTACCTGCACAATGGATCCGTGCCCAACCTCGAGTTGCTGCTCAATTCCAAGCTGCGGCCTGCTTACTGGTCGCGCGACTTCGAGCAACCGGCTTACGATTATGAGCAGGTGGGTTGGATCTTCCGGGCCGAATCGAAAGGCGGAGACGTATCGATCTACGACACGAAGCTGCCCGGCTACGGCAACTATGGCCATACCTTTGGCGACCGGCTGACCGCTGCCGAACGCAAGGCCGTGATCGAATACCTCAAAACCCTCTGATCCTTCACCACTGGCGACTGCCTATTGCCCACTGCCCATGAAAGACACCCCCGGATACCGCATCATCACCAACTGGCTCGCGGCAAAGGAATTCAAGCCCTTCGCCTACCAGGAGGAAGCCTGGACGCAGATCAGCGCCGGCAAGAGCGGACTGGTAAATGCACCTACGGGCATGGGTAAGACCTTTTCCGTTTTCCTGGGTTGCCTGATCCAGTTCATCAATGAGCATCCGGAGAACTATGGCAGGAAATCGAAGAATGGCTTGCAACTCGTTTGGGTAACGCCCCTGCGGGCTTTAGCGAAAGACATCGGCCGGGCCATGGAAGAAGTGCTGCGGGAACTCAGCATTCCCTGGAACGTGGGCATCCGCAATGGCGACACCTCGCTCAGCGAACGCGCCAAACAAAAGCGCAATGTACCCGAGGTGCTGATCATCACCCCCGAGAGCCTGCACCTCCTGATCGGGCAAAAGCACTATCCCGATGTCTTCAAAACCCTACGGGTTTTCGCCGTCGATGAATGGCATGAACTCGTGGGCTCGAAACGAGGCGTGCAGGTGGAACTCGCCCTCAGCCGCATCATTGGCCTCCGCCGCACCAACGACGATGATCGGTCTCACGTCTCACCTCTCACCGCTCACCTCTCTGTCTGGGGCATCTCGGCCACCATCGGCAACCTCGAAGAAGCCCGGGATGTTTTGTTGTATCCCCTGCGTCTTTTAGGTAAAGAAGAGCCGGGCGTGATCGTGCGGGCGAAGCTGCACAAGCAATTGGAAGTGGACTCGATCCTTCCCGATGAGATCGAAAAATATCCCTGGGCCGGCCACCTCGGCATCAAGCTCGCTGAGAAAGTACTGCCCATCATTTACGGCAGCCGCACGACCCTCATCTTCATCAACACCCGCGGCATGAGTGAGCTCTGGTACCAGACCCTGCTCAACATCGCGCCCGACCTAGCCGGCGCCATCGCCCTGCATCATGGCTCGATCGAGATGGAGCTTCGGACCTGGGTAGAAGAAGCCCTCCACGAAGGGAAACTGAAAGCCGTGGTCTGCACCGCCTCGCTGGACCTGGGCGTGGACTTCCGTCCGGTGGAAACGGTGATCCAGGTGGGTTCGCCAAAGGGTGTTGCCCGCTTCCTGCAACGTGCCGGGCGAAGCGGCCACAGTCCGGATGCGGTAAGCCGGATCTATTTCTTGCCCACGCATTCGCTGGAACTGGTGGAAGCAGCCGCGCTGAAGTCCGCCATCGGCGATCAGTACATCGAAAGCCGCGAGCCCATGCTGCTTTGCTACGATGTGCTGGTGCAGTACCTCGGCACGCTGGCGGTGGGCGATGGCTTCCGGCCGGAAGCGATCTGGCCCGAGGTGAAAGCCACGTATTGCTTCAGCGAACTTACGGAAGAGGAATGGCGGGAGCTCCTGCTCTTCATCACCTCCGGAGGGGGCGCCCTGCAGCAATATGATGAGTACAAGAAAGTGGAAGTGGAAGATGGCGTGTACAAGATCAACAGCCGGCGGGTGGCCATGCGCCATCGCCTGCATATCGGCACCATCGTGAGCGACTCCATGATGAAGGTGAAGTTCCTTTCAGGTGGCTACATCGGCGTGATCGAGGAAGGCTTCATCTCCCGACTCGAGCCCGGTGATGCCTTCACCCTTGCCGGCCGGCAGCTGGAACTGGTGATGATCAAGGACATGACGGTGATCGCGAAAAAGTCGACGAAAAAGAAAGCCATCATCCCCAGCTGGCAGGGCGGACGCCTGCCCCTTTCGGCGAGCCTGGGAAAAGTGCTGCGGGAACAGTTCGACCGGGCATCGGAGAAGACCAAAGGCAAAAATCAAAAATCAAAAGGCTTTCCGATCGAGCTGGAGGTACTAGAGCCCCTGTTCGGATTGCAGGCGGAGCTATCGCACCTGCCGAAAGCAAGCGAGCTGCTCCTCGAGCATATCGAGACGCGAGACGGCTATCATCTATTCGTCTATCCATTTGAAGGACGATTGGTGCACGAAGCGATGGCAGCGCTCCTCGCCTACCGCATCAGCCGCATCACGCCCATCACCTTTTCGATGGCCATGAATGATTACGGCTTCGAGCTCCTCAGCGATCAACCCATACCCGTTGACGACAGCAATGTGTATGAGCTCTTCTCCCCCGACAACCTCATGGCCGACATCCAGCGCAGCGTCAACTCCACCGAAATGGCCAAGCGCAAGTTCCGCGACATCGCCGTGATCGGCGGGCTGATTTTCCAGGGCTACCCGGGCGAGCACAAGAAGACGCGCCACCTGCAGGCTTCGGCGGGCCTGCTGTTCAATGTCTTCAACGAATATGATCCGGACAACGTGCTCCTCCGGCAAGCCTACCAGGAGGTCTTCAACCAGCAGATGGAAGAAGCCCGCCTCCGCGATATGCTGCACCGCATCCAGCGCTCGCGCATCGTGATCACCTATCCCGAACGGCTCACGCCTTTCTGCTTCCCCATTAAGGTCGACTCCATGCGCGAAAACCTCACC
>CBHWDR010000499.1:0-3201 GCA_966112575.1 uncultured Chitinophagales bacterium | reverse complement strand
AACAAGAACAATAAAGAAGCCATCGAAAAGCGTGCGCAGGATGAATTCGAAGAAGAACTGCCTTTCGGTGACCTCGACGGCAAAGGCGTTTTGGACGCCAAGACCCCCCGCCGTGACTTCCTGAAATACCTGGGCTTCAGCACCGCGGCTGCCACACTCGCCGCCAGCTGTAAAATGCCGGTACGCAAGGCCATCCCTTACGTAAACCGTCCCGAGAACGTAACCCCCGGTGTAGCCAAATACTACGCCTCTACCTATGTCCAGGACGGCGACGCCGTTCCCGTACTGGTAAAGGTGCGCGACGGCCGACCGATCAAGATCGAAGGCAACACGTCTTCCCCCCTGACGCTCGGCGGTACTTCGCCCCGCGCCCAGGCTTCCGTGCTCGATCTCTATGACATGTACCGCCTGCCGCATCCCAAGAAGAAAAGCGGCAACGGTTTCCAGGAAGTACCTTCTTACGACCAGGTAGACGGCCCGATCGCTTCGGCCCTCGCCGCCAATGGCCCGGTTGTGCTCCTGACCTCTACCGTCACTTCTCCCTCCACCAAGCAACTTATCGGTGAATTCCTGGGTCGTTACCCCGGAAGCCGCCACGTACAATATGACGCTGTTTCCTACAGCGCCCTGATCCAGGCCAACGGCGGCCGTATCCCCGGGTACGACTTCTCCAAAGCCAATGTGATCGTGAGCCTCGGCGCCGACTTCCTCGGAACCTGGCTCTCCCCGGTTGAATTCGCCCGTCAGTACTCGATCGGCCGCAAGATCGACGAGAGCAAGACCCCGAACGTGGCCGACATCCGCATGAATAAGCACTACCAGTTCGAGTCTTACCTCAGCATGACCGGTGCCTGTGCGGACGAGCGCTTCACCCACCGTCCTTCCGAGCTGGGCCAGGTTGTTCTGGCGATCGCAGCCGGACTGGGTGTTGCCGGTGCTACTGCCGGTACCATCGCCGATGCCAAGCTGAAAGCCGGTATCAACAAGGTGGTGAAAGACCTGCAGGCCAACCGCGGCTCCGGTTTGATCGTCTCCGACTCCAATGATGTGAATGTTCAGACCCTGGTAGCTGCTATCAACGCCGCTATCGGAGCGCCTTCCACCAGCACCATCCTCACCCGCCAGGGCCTGGATGCCGACATGCAGACGCTGGTGCGCGATATGAACGCCGGTACGGTCGGCTCCGTGATCATCTACGGCGCCAATCCTGCTTACGACTATTTCGACGCCGCCGGTTTCAAGACCGGTCTCGCCAAGGTGAAGCTCTCCGTTTCCCTCAACGAGAAGCTCGACGAAACTTCTGAGCTCTGCCAGTACATCGTTCCCTCGCACCACTGGCTCGAGAGCTGGGGCGATGCCGAAAGCCGCGCCGGATATGTAAGCTTTATCCAGCCCACTATCTATCCCCTGTTCAAGACCCGCGCCTTCCAGCATACCCTGCTGAAATGGGCAGGTAACAATAGCGATTACGAAACCTACTTCCGCACCTTCTGGACCGGACGCCTTGGCTCGCAGCAGGCATTCGACGAAGCCCTGATGGACGGATTGCTGGTAAACGGACGTCGCACCGGAAACAACGGACCGACCAACAACCAGGCTTCGCAGGCCACGACCGCAACCGCGTCGACCGCCTCGATGCCCGTACCGGCAGATTCCAGCCGCCAGCAGCCTTCGGCCAGCCAGCCCGGCATCGCCATCGCTGCACCGGCCGTAACAGGTGGGGGCTTCACTACCGGTAACGTAGGAGCAGCCGTAGCCGCCCTTTCCGCCGCCCGTCCTTCCACGAAGAACGAAATGGTGCTTTACCAGAGCGTAGCCGTAGGTACCGGCAAGCAGGCAGGCAACCCCTGGCTGCTCGAGCTTCCCGACCCGATCACCCGCTCGACCTGGGACAACTATGCCATGATCTCCACCGCCAAGGCGAAAGAGCTCGGCATCGACTACACCAGCATCGAGTACGAATATGAGACCGGCAAGCCCGTGATCGAGATCACGGCCAACGGCAAAACCGTGAAGCTGCCTGCCCTGGTCATCCCCGGCATGAATGCCAACACGATCGCCATTGCTGTCGGTTACGGCCGCAGCCAGGCTTTCAACCCCGCGATCTTCGAAGAGACCGGAGTTGGCGTGAACGTTTACCCCTTCGCCCGCCTGGTGAATGGCAACGTTGCCTACAACAATGAAGTAACCACTTCGGCCAAGCCGGTGGATACCTATAAGATCGCACAGATCCAGAAGCACGACTCGTACGAAGGACGTACCGAGGTGGTGAAAGAAACCACGCTGGCCTCCTTCCGCGCCGAGCCCAACACCTTCTTCGACTTCCGCAAGGAACTCGCCGATGAATATGGTGGCACCGGTAAAGAGAAGGACTACCGCAAAGAAGGTACGCTTTATGGCGACCACGTTCAGCCGGGCGCTAAATGGGGTATGTCGATCGACCTGAACTCCTGTATCGGTTGCGGCGCCTGCGTGGTGGCCTGCCATACGGAGAACAACGTTCCCATAGTAGGCAAGAACGAAGTGCTGCGCGGCCATGAAATGCACTGGCTCCGCATCGACCGCTACTTTGTTACCGACGAAAAGAACCCGGATGATGTGAAGACCGTGGTGTTCCAGCCCATGCTCTGCCAGCATTGCGATAACGCACCTTGCGAAAACGTTTGCCCGGTAGCCGCCACGATGCACTCTTCTGAAGGCATCAACCAGATGGCCTACAACCGTTGCATCGGTACCCGTTACTGCGCGAACAACTGTCCTTATAAGGTACGCCGCTTCAACTGGTCGGATTACACCGGCGCGTCCACGCATGGCCGCCTCGGACCCGACAGCGGTGTAGGTAAGCTCAACCAGGCCGTTCACCAGATGAACGACGAGCTGACCCGCATGGTGATCAACCCGGATGTAACGACCCGTTCGCGTGGTGTAATGGAGAAGTGCTCGTTCTGCGTACAGCGTACCCAGGCCGGCAAGCTCCAGGCAAAAATGGAGAACCGCGCCATCGGTGGCGACGAGATCCAGTCGGCCTGTGCCCAAGCCTGCCCGACCAGCGCGATCGTGTTCGGCAACGTGAACGATAAGAACTCTACGGTTCGCAAGATCCGCGATACGAATCAGAAGCGGGTGTTCTACGTACTTGAGCAGCTTCATACCCTGCCCAACGTGAACTACCTGGCGAAGATCCGCAACACGGAAGAGCTG
>CBHWDR010000498.1:0-3201 GCA_966112575.1 uncultured Chitinophagales bacterium | reverse complement strand
AGCCGGTTGCGGATCGTAGGCAGCTGATCGAGGAAGGTATAGCTGCCGATCTGCTCCTCTCCTTCCTGCCGGGAGGCCTGCAGGTCTTTCACTGCCTCATCGGTGGCCATCCGCTGCTGCTGCAGCTCATTGGCAAAGTTGCCGCTGAGCACCGTGCCGTAGCTGTAGCGCCGCTCGGATTGCAGGCGGTCGATGAGCACGTTGACGTTGGTCACATAGATGATGCGCTGCCGGTAGCGATCAATGGTGTCGAGGCGCTGCGTCTTCTCGCGGTTGTACTGCACCATGAGCAGCACGAGAAAGAGCAGCGGGATGCCGCCGAGCATTCCCAGCTTTACGGGTAAGGGCAATCGTCGGAACTTCTGTATCATGAATGGAGTTCGGTTTGTACAGGTAAAGAATAGTCGGAGGAGCCGAAAGACTGTTTGCACGGCAGCACGATGATGAAGGTCGCGCCCTCTCCGGGCTGGCTGCGGGCTGTAATGAAGCCGTGATGCTTATCGACAATTTTTTTCGCGATCGTGAGGCCGATGCCGGTGCCCTCGTAGGCCTCGCGCTCGTTGAGGCGCTGGAAGAGGGTGAAGATCTTGTCGGTATAGGCTTCATCGAAACCGATGCCGTTGTCGGAAACGAAGATGCGGCAGTAGGCGCCATCGGCTTCGGGTGGCGCATCGGCATCCGGAGTACCGGTGCTCTCCGACCAGATGCGGATCCGCGGCTGCTCCCCTTTCCGTGCAAACTTCAGGGCATTGCTGATCAAATTGTGGAAGAGCTGGCGAATGAGGGCCGGTATCGCTTCCAGTTTCGCGATCGATCCGATTTCGATCACGGCTTGCTTTTCCGTGATCGTCACTTCGAAGTCCTGCACGATTTCGTCGATGATCAGCCGGATATCGGTCAGCTGGAAGAGTTCCGAGCGCGAGAGCTGGGCGAAGGACAGCAGGTCGGTGATCAGGTTGCTCATGCGGCTGGAGGCGGCAATGATCTTTTCGAGGTAGAGCGCCGGCTTACCCTCGAGGCTGGCCTGGTCGTGGAGCAGGTTGCCGAAGAACTGGATCTTGCGCAGGGGCTCCTTCAGGTCGTGCGAGGCCACCGAGGTGAACTGCTGCAGGTCATTGTTGGTCACCTCCAGCTCATGGTTGATCCGCAGCAGCTCGCGGGTGCGGAACTCCACTTTGCGTTCCAGCAATTCATTGACGAGCTTCTGCTCGTTGATCGACGTAAGCGTAGCCACCCATTTCCGGATCTGTCCGTTGATGAATACCGGCGTTGCCCGCAACAGGTGGTAATAATAGATGCCATCATCCCGCTTGCGGATGCTCACTTCGCATTCGAGTGGTTGACCCGCCTCGATGCCCTGCAGCCAGACCTCCTGCAACGAAGGGGTGCCGGGCTGGGTTTCTGGGAAGGTGTCGCGGGTAAGTGCAAATTCGAACCACTGGTGGTTCACCTGCTCGATCTCGCCATTGCGCGAAGCGGTAAAGGCCAGCTGGGGCAGGGATTCGAGGGTGGTCCGCAACTCGGTAACGGTGGCGCTCAGTGCTTTTTCGGCCTCGCGAAGCGCCTGGGTGCGTTCATAAAGGCGGTAAAAATTCCGCACTTTGAGGGTGAGGATGTCGGGATCCACGGGCTTGGTGAGGTAATCAACTGCGCCTGACTCAAAACCTTTGGTGATAAAACGTTTATGTGTATTGACGGCAGAAAGGAAAATGATGGGAATGTCGCGGGTCTTGTTGAGCGAGGTCAGGGCTTCCGCCACTTCAAAGCCATCCATGCCGGGCATCTGGACGTCGAGGATGAAAAGCGCGTAATCATTCCGCAACACTTTCTTCAGCGCTTCCTCGCCCGACTCGGCCGTATCGGTCTCGAATCCTTGCTGCTGCAGGACTGTACGGAGTGAGAAAAGGTTCTCCTGCTTATCGTCGACAAGTAAGATCATGGTTTGGTCAGGGTTACAACCGCCGTGCCGCATGGGGCCGGTTAGCCGGTAATGGGCGAATTTAAGTATTCGCATTGAGCTTCCCTACGAAGATCAGGACGGCTAACTTTGACGGAAACTCAAAGACCGTTGAGCGAACAATTTCAGGAGGTCCGTTGGGGCATCATCGGCTGTGGCGATGTAACCGAGGTAAAAAGCGGACCAGCATTCAATAAAGTGCCGCATTCACGGCTGGTGGCTGTGATGCGCCGCGATGCGGCGAAAGCCGAAGATTATGCACGCCGGCACCGGGTGCCTCGCTGGTATGCGCATGCCAACGCGCTGCTGGCCGACCCCGAAGTAAATGCTGTTTACATAGCCACGCCCCCCGATACCCACCTGCATTACGCAAGGCTGGCACTGAAAGCGGGGAAGCCGGTTTACCTGGAGAAGCCCATGACCCGTGATCATGCCGAGGCGGAAGCGCTTTGCTGGCTTGCCGAGGGAAAACAGCTGTCCGTGGCGCACTACCGGCGCGAGCAGCCCCTGTTCCGGAAGATAAAATCCCTGCTTGACGAGGGCGCTATCGGGCGCGTGGGACTTGTTGAGCTGCGGTTCACCCAGTCTTACGTTCCAAAACCTGGGTTCAACTGGCGCCTCGATCCGGCGATCTCGGGCGGCGGGCTGTTTCATGACCTGGCCCCGCACCAGCTTGACCTGATGCGCTATTTTTTTGGAAGCCCCCACGCAGCCAGTGGCCTGTCGGGCAATACCGGCGGGCATTACCGGGCAGACGACACCGTGTCCGGACAGATCCGCTTTTCCCAGGGCCTGCTCTTTACCGGATCCTGGTGCTTTTCCTATCCGGAGAAGCGCGATGAATGCAGGATCATCGGAAGCGAGGGAACGCTCAGCTTTTCCGTTTTTGAACAGAAGCCGCTTGTCCTGACCCGTGGTGGGCAGGTTGAAGAATTTTCATTTGCCCCCCTCGAGCACGTGCAACAGCCAATGATCGAAGCGGTGGTGCGGTATTTCCGCGGTGAAGGCCCCAATCCCTGTCCGGCCGCTGAGGGGGCGGAGGTCATGCAGCTGATCGACCGCTTTACGACCGGTTGATGCAACCAAAAGCCCTGCTGCTTGTTATTGGGGCATGTCGAATTTCTTGATTATCGGTGGCTCTTCCGGAATCGGGAAGGCACTGTCTGAAATGCTGGCGCAGGCCGGCCACCATGTGTATGCCACCCACCACCAGCATCCGATACAGCATGATGCGATCCGGTATC
>CBHWDR010000497.1:0-3203 GCA_966112575.1 uncultured Chitinophagales bacterium | reverse complement strand
AGCTCCTCCATCGAGAAGGGCTTCCGGATATAGTCGTTGCCGCCGATCTTGAAACCGTTGACCACATCGGATGTTTGTGACTTGGCCGAGAGGAAGATGATGGGCACGGTGCGATCGATCTCCCGGATCTCGTCGGCAATGGAGAAACCATCCTTATTGGGCAGCATGATGTCGAGCACGCACACGTCGGGCTGCAGCTTGCGGAACTGCTCCACCGCCTGTCCTCCATCGCTTTCCAGCAGCACATCATAGCCCCGCCCCTGCAGGGTCTCGCTGACGATCTTGGCGAGAAAGACCTCGTCTTCCACGTAAAGAACCTTGGTTTTCTTCATGAAGGAAAGGTACACCCTTGTACGAGCACAAGGGAATAAAGAATAATGAATAAATAACAAGGAATGTAGAAGTAACGGCCTCTAGCCAAGTCATTGCTGATTCGATCAAGCCAATAGAGACCGAAGGAGCGTGATTCTTAAAAAAACAAATCCTTTGTGTCTCTGTGTCTTGGTGCCTTTGTGTACCCAAAAAAGGCGCGCATTAACCTTTCGGTAAAGAGATCACAAACCGGCTCCCCTGGCCCTGGGCCGATTCTACCACGATGGTGCCGCGGTGCTGGCGCACTACGTGGGCCACGTAGCTGAGGCCCAGTCCGTAGCCCTTGGCATCGTGCAGGTTGCCCGTGGGTACCCGGAAGAATTTTTCGAAGATGCGGTCCTGGTATTCCTGCGGGATGCCGATGCCCGAGTCGCTCACGGTGAGCTGCACGCCGGAGCCGGTGCCCCGGATATCGATGTTGATCTTCGGCGCACCCTTGCTGTACTTCAGCGCATTGTCGACCAGGTTGAAGATCACGCTCACGAGATGCAGCCGGTCACCTTCGAGCTGGGTCTCGCCTTCGGCGGTGATGGCCACTTCGGCCTTGTGCTTCTCAAATTGCAGCCGCATCGAGGACGTTACTTCATCCACCAGGCTGCGCATATCGAGGGGCTCGTACTTCAACTCGATCTCCCGCTTCTCGAACATCGACAGCTTCAGCACTTTGTCCACCAGCAGCGAAAGCCGCTGCAGCTCGTTGGCCGAGATGTCGAGGTATTCCTTCTGCTGTTCGGGCTTGATGCTGGCGCTGTAGTTGCGCAGGGCTTCGATGGCCACGCTCACCGTGGCAATGGGTGTTTTCAGCTCGTGGGTGATATTGGAAATGAACTCGTTCTTGATATCGCCCAACCGTCGCTGGCGAAGCAGGTTGCGGTAAAGCAGGAGGAAGGAAAGCACGGTGAAGGCCAGCAGGAACACCGAGAAGAGGATCGGCACGCCGATGCGCTTCAACAGGAACCAGCGCGTATCGGCCAGCTCGAGATGGTAGGAGATGGGTCGGGCAAAGCCCAGGGTGATGGTATTGGAAAACCGCTCGTCCTTCTCGGGGGTAGGCACCCGCGAAACGGTAAAGTCGATGTCGAGGTTCTCTTTTTCCAGGCGCTTGGCATACTCGGTTTCGAGTTCGTGCACTTTGATCGAGTCCTGGATCGAGTCCACGTCAAACAGGAACTGCATCAGCCGGTTGGTGCGGCGCCCGCCCATCTGTCCGCCGGGGACGGGAACCGTATCGGTACCGTTGATGATGATGGTCTTGCCCGAATCCTTCGCCTTGTTGATGAGCACATCCACCATGTTGATCACTTTGGGATCGGGGCCCGGAAAACGCTGGCCGCGGGGTTCTCCCGGACGCCGGCCTTCGCCGGGTGTGCGCTGGAGGAACAATCGCGTGGCCGAATCGGCGCCGATTCGATCGAGCTTGAGGCGGGTGGCCTGCATGCCGAAGATGGTTTCCCGGAAGAGGTAATTCGAACGCATCCCCATATTCCATTTCTCGCGCTCATAGGCTTTCGATAGCCAGTAGTACTGGAAAGCGGCGATACCCAGGATGGTGAGCACCATCAGCAGGGGCAGGAGACGGATATTTTTCGGCGAAGCCATCAGCGCAAATTTACCCTTTCCATCCGCCGTCCATCATCACTTTAACCATTATTAACGCCAATGAAACCACAATTAACCCCCATCTACGAATGTTGTCGTTTATCTTTGGTCAAACGCTTTTTGAGAATGAAAAAACTGTTCTTCCCCGCGGCCCTGCTTTTCTCGCTGGCCGCTTCCGCCCAGGTCAAAGAAGGCCGTGTCGTATATGAGCGCGTGATGCAGATGCCGGCCCGCAATATCCAGTTCAACGGCAATTCGGAAACCATTCCCGCCCGCACCGTGACCAATCAGTACGAACTCCTCTTCTCTTCCAATAAATCGCTCTGGCAGATGCTGGCCAATGCCAACGAAGGCGATAACTCCTTTTCTGCAGGTGGCGGAGGAAACATGATGGTGATGCGTATGGGTGGTCCGAGTGAGGTGGCTTTCGTGGATGTGGAAGGAGCGCGTTCGGTTACGCAACGCGAAGAGTTCGACCGCAGCTTCGTGGTGACCGATACCCTCGCCAAACTGAGCTGGAAGATGACGGAAGAAACAAAGACCATTCTCAACTACACCGCCCGCAAAGCCGTGGCGAAGCGCATCGGCACCCGTATGCAGATGAGCTTTGAAAACGGCGAGATGAAACGCACCCAAATAGCCGACACCTCCACCGTTGTGGCCTGGTTCACGACCGATGTACCTGTATCGGTAGGACCGGTTTACCCCGGCAACCTGCCCGGCCTCATTCTCCAGCTGGAAACGAACAACGGCAACATGGTCTACACCGCTATCGAGATCTCTCCCAAGGTCAACGCTTCCAAGATCAAGGAGCCGAAAGACGGCAAGAAGATAACCGCCGCCGAATTCCAGAAAGAGCGCCAGAAGATGATGGACGAGATGCAGCGTATGATGCCCAGCGGCACGCAGTTCCGCATCCAGCAATGAGCGCAGATTAACGGATGAACCTGATTTCGCAGAAAAAAGCCCGCGTCAGCTGACGCGGGCTTTTTATTTCTACATTTCTTGTTCCTTGTTCTCTATTCTTTATTTCTCAGTCTTCCATAATGTCGCCCCGGTCTTTGTCTTCTTTTTCTTTCTCATAAACGAGAAGGTTCACCTTCCACTCGGGGAATTCGAACTGCATGGAAGCCTCGATCTTGAGCTTTGGCATGCTCGAGGCATTGGGCGTGAGCTTTTAGACGGAGGAAAAAAACTTCTTCGTTTCGGTGGGCTCCTCGTATTTGCCGCTC
>CBHWDR010000496.1:0-3209 GCA_966112575.1 uncultured Chitinophagales bacterium | reverse complement strand
ATCGGCAATATCGGCAGCATGTCGAAGATCCTCGATGCGGAAACCGTGGTGGTGGGCATGCAACCGGCAGTAGCCATCACACTCATCGAGCTGGGCCTCGAACTCCGTGGGGTGAGCACGGCGCTGAACGTAGACCGGGGCATGCAACTCCTGCTCGAGCGACTCGGGCCGGAAGAAACCGACGATGATGATCGTGCTGAATAAGGATAGCATGCAGATCCAGAAGGAACAGGACGTTGTGCCCTTCCGGAACCGCATCAAGGAGTATGCGACGCGCATCGGTATGGGCCTGGTGAACCAGACCAAGCTGATCACCGCCGCTTCCGAGCTGATGCGGAATATGCTGCGCTATGCCAATGGCGGCACCGGGATCATTGAAGTGGTGAGCAAAGGACGGGAGAACGGCATCCGGCTGGTATTCCAGGACAAAGGTCCCGGCATACCCGATGTGCAGCTTGCCATGAAGGATGGCTTCAGCACGGGGAAGAGCCTCGGCCTGGGACTGCCCGGAACGAAACGTCTGGTAAACGAGTTTGATATCAAGACGGCTGTGGGCAAAGGCACTACGGTCACCATCATCAAGTGGAAGAATGGTTAATGCCCCACATCTTTATTTCAATGCTTCCGACCGGAGTTATTTTTCCCTGCTGAAGAAAGACATCCACGCGCTTGCCGTGGGGCTCGACTTCCCGGTGAAACGGCTCGCCGAACTCGATATCGTGGTGGCGGAGATCCTCTCCAACCTCAGCAAATATGGCCGCGACGGCCAGCTGCTGGCGAAGCCCTTTGAAGACGATGGCCTTGCTGGGATCGAGTTGATCAGCATCGATGCCGGGCCGGGCATGGGCGACGTGTCGCGGATGATGGGCGATGGCATCTCTACCGGCAACACGCTGGGGCATGGCCTCGGGTCCATCAAGCGGCTTTCCGATGATTTCCAGGTCTACTCCCAGAAAGGCTGGGGTACGATCCTGCTCGCCCGCCTCCTGCGCGAGCCGCGCGATGAGCAGCGCCAGAAGGCCCCTGCCAGCGTCCATACCCTCGTTTTGCCCAAGCCCGGCGAAACCGCCTGCGGCGACGGCTATTATGTGAAGCGAACGCGGGAATCCCTGCGCATCCTGGTAGGCGACGGGCTGGGTCACGGACCGGAAGCGCAACTGGCCGCGCAACAGGCCGTGAAAGCCTTCCGTGCCTGCCCCGACGAGCACCCGGTAGACATCCTCCGCTACATCCACGACGGGGTGAAGAAGACCCGCGGCCTCGTGGCTACGGTGGTCACCTTCAGCTTCAAGGAGAAAGCCTGGCGGATCTGCGGCGTGGGCAATATCGCCACCCGCATCATTGGCGGCTCCGGCTCGCGCAATTACATTTCCTACAACGGGATCGTGGGAATGAATATGCCGAACACCATGAATGAACAGGTCGTGCCCTATGAACGCGGACAGGTCCTTATTGCCTGCAGCGACGGGATCCGTACGAAATGGGACACCAACCGGCTACCCGGCATTCTCCGGTACGACCTGAGCCTGCTGGCTGCCGCCTTGTACAAAGATTTTACACGAAACACCGACGACGCGTCCGTGGTGGCCGTCCGGATAAACAACTGATCATGCACGAGATCGCCAAAGTGACGCTGGAAAACGAGATGGACCTCATCCTGGCCCATCGCCGCTCGATGAAGCTGGCCGAGCTGGCCGGGCTGACCCTGTCGGCACAAACAACCTTCGCCACGGCCGTTTCGGAAGTCTCGCGCAGCGCGATCGAGAATGGCAAGAACGGTTGTCTCATCCTGGGCATCGGCGGCGAAGCAAGAAAGCCGAAATTCATTGTCGCCCGCGTGCAGGACGAGAGCCTGCGCGGCGGCATGCGCAATACCGGTGTGGAATATGCGAAGCGGCTGGTCAACCGGCTGAATATCTCCAATACCGAAAAGGGAAGCTCGATCGAGATGTATTTCCATATCCCGAATTCGGAGCGCATGGAGCAGCCTTCCGGCGATCATTGGCGCTCGTTTTTCGAGGAGGAGGCGCCCGCCTCGCCTTACGATGAGATCAAGCGCAAGAACGAACAGCTGCGCGAGCTTGCCGAACGCCTGCAGGAAAGCGAGGCCCGCTACCGCACGCTAACCAACACGCTTCCGCAGATCATCTTCTCGCTGGATGCCGACCGCCGGCTCACCTTCGTCAACGATTCGCCTTCATCCGTCACCGGCGCTTTCTTCCGGCTCGGTGAGGAGCCCGACTGGGAGAACCTGATCTACCCCGACGACCTCGCAGCCTTCCGCCGCCTGATGCGCAACGAGATCATCAACGAAACCACCGGCATCAAGACCCAGGTGCGGTTGCGCACCGGCAACGACGACCATCTCTGGCACCTCATCTCCATCACGCCGCTCAAGGACGAGAAAGGTAAGATGATGCAGTGGATCGGGTTCTGCGTCGATATCCATGCCCAGAAAGAATACGAACAGACCCTGCGCGACAATGAGGAGCTGAAGGAAATGCAGGTGCGGCTCGAGCAGAACGTGCAGGAGCTCAACCGGAGCAATTACGAGCTGCAGCAGTTCGCCTTCATTGCCTCGCATGACCTGCAGGAGCCCGTTCGCAAAGTGGCCATCTACTCCGACTACCTCCTCGAGCGTTATGGCGCTTCTTTCGACGGACGCGCGAAGGACTACCTCGAGGGACTGGCCTCTGCCTCCAACCGCATGCGCAACCTCATCAACGACGTGCTGTCTTTCTCCCAGGTCAACCGCGACCAGACCCGCTTCGTAGGCGTGGACCTCAACCTCGTCATCGACCAGGCGCTCACCGACCTCGAGCTGACCATCGAGGAAAAGCAGGCGCTGGTAAAACGGGATCCGCTGCCGGTGATCGTAGCCGATGAATCGATGATGCTGCAGCTCTTCGAGAACCTGCTGAGCAATGCCCTAAAATACGTGGTGGAGGGGCGCGTGCCCGAGATCAGCATCCGTTCGGAGGAAGACGCACAGGAGGTAAGGATCAGTATCGAGGACAACGGCATCGGCTTCGACGAGCGGCACGTGGCCACCATGTTCCGCCTTTTCCAGCGCCTGCATTCCAAGGACCGGTTCAGCGGCACCGGCCTCGGGCTTGCCATCTGTCATAAAATCGTAGAGATCCACGACGGGAGCATCGAAGCCCGGGGACAGCCCAATGAAGGTGCCCGATTTATAGTTACTTTGCCCA
>CBHWDR010000495.1:0-3214 GCA_966112575.1 uncultured Chitinophagales bacterium | reverse complement strand
CGCTATCGGTTTTTTAGCAAAGACGAGGGCGGAAGAACGAACCCGCCGATGCAGGGCTATCGGCCAGATTTCTGGTATGATACAGGCGAATTAGGTTTTCCCCAGCGTATTTACATGATTCATCCTGAGTTTGAAGATGTGAGCGGGAACATCATAACCGATGGCAATATACCAGTTAACAATTCCGGCCATGCCTCTATGTGGATCAAAGACCCAGGATGGAGAGAATTTCATCGAATGCATATATCAGTTGGCACGAAGGGTTTTTTCATGGAAGGAGGTACCCGTGTTGCGGAATGTGAAGTGATCGAAATCTGCGGCCTGATGACCAATCCATCATATTGATCGGTCAGCGACCCATTACCTCCCTCCGTTCCCCGATCTGCTGCCGCCACATCGCATAATACAAGCCTTTCTGCTCCACAAGCTCCGCATGAGAGCCCGTTTCCACGATCCGGCCTTTTTCCAGCACGTAGATCCGGTCGGCATGCATGATGGTGGAAAGGCGGTGCGCGATGAGGATGGTCACCTGCTCGCGGCGCATCGAGATCTCGATGATGGAGCGGGTGATCTCTTCTTCGGTGATGGAGTCGAGCGCTGAAGTGGCCTCATCGAAGATCAACAGGCGCGGGTGGCGCAGCAGGGCCCGGGCGATGGAGATGCGCTGCTTCTCCCCTCCCGACAGCTTCATCCCGCCTTCCCCGAGCACCGTATGGATGCCGGCGGATGAGCGCGCGAGCAGCTTCTCCGTGGATGCCCGGTGCAGGGCCTGGAGCATCTCGTCATCGGTGGCATCGGACTTCACAAAGAGCAGATTGTCGCGGATGGTGCCTGCAAAGAGCTGCGTATCCTGGGTCACGAAGCCGATCTGCCGGCGCAGCTCATTATACTTGATCAGCGAGGCGGGCTGGCCGTTGAAATAGATCTCCCCTTCGATCGGGCGGTACAAACCCACCAAGAGCTTCACAAGCGTGCTCTTGCCGCTACCGGACGGACCCACGAAAGCGATCGTCTCCCCTTTTTTCACTTCGAAGGAAATGCCGTCGATGGCGTGATAGCCGGCCGTCTGGTGCCGGAAGCGCACCTCCTCGAATCGGATCGAATCCAGCTCGCCGATGTCCACCGCGTTCTCTGGCCGGCGCTCGATCGGCTTTTTCATCAGGGCGTCGAAATTATGAATGGAGGCGTCCACCTCGCGGTAGCTAAGGATGATGTTGCCCAGGTCCTGGAGCGGACCGAAAATGGAGGTGGAGATGAACTGCATCGTGATCAGCTCGCCCGTGGTGAGCACATTGCGGAAGATGAGCCAGAGCAGGATGAAGAGGATCGACTGCCGGAGGAGGTTGAGCGTGGCGCCCTGGAGGAAGCTGAGCGTCCGCACCTTGCGCACCTTCTCCATCTCGAGCTCGAAGATCCTCCGGGTCTGGTCTTTCAGCCGCCGGATCTCGGGAAAAGTGAGCCCCAGGCTTTTCACCAGCTCGATGTTGCGGAGCGATTCGGTGATCACGCCCGACATCTTGTTCGTCTCCCTGTTAATGGCCCGCTGCGTGGTCTTGATCTTTTTGCTCAACAGGCCGGTGAGCGAACCGAGTACCAGGATCCCGAAAACAAAGACGGGAATGAGGAGCCAGTTCTTCGTGACCGAATACCAGATGAGGAAGCCCACGCCCACTACCGAGGAAAAAAGAATATTGATGAAGGCGTTGATGAACTGCTGGGTGTCGGAGCGCACTTTCTGCAGCAGGGAGACGGTCTCGCCACTCCGCTGCTCCTCAAATTCCTGGAAGGACAGCCGCAGGGTCTGCCGCAGGCCATCATTGAAGATCTGCATACCAAATTTCTGTACGGCCAGCCGGGTGACGTATTCCTGCAGGGAACGGGCGATCCGGGCGAGCAGGGCCACGCCAATGGCGATACCCAGCCAGTAGAGCACCCCACGCACCAGCTCTTCCTGCGAGCGGCCGTTGGGCTTCGTGGCATAATCGTCGATGATCTTCCCGAAAATAAGCGGATCAACGAGGCTGAGGAGCTGGGCCGCGGCCGCCAGAAGCAGGGCCAGCAGCACCAGGGAACGCTGGGGCCTCAGGTAGGTCCAGAGAATGCGCATGGGGGAAGGTGTTCAAAAACTGCGCCTTCGCGGTGCTCAGGAAGCTAAGAGGTTGAAGGAGAAAGGAGGAATAAAGAGACGTTCGGTACTAATTAGCACCTTAACCTCCTTTCTCTTTTACCCTCTTATCACACTCCCCTAACTAAATACAAGGAATGCTGAAGTGGCCCTCAACATTCCTTATTCGATATTCAATATTCGATATTCTACCGGATCTCCGCCATCCACTTCGTTACGAAGTCGCGGGCGGTGGAGACCACGTCGCGGCCGGCGCGGTAGGCCTGTTTCCAGCGGCTGCCCTTGCTCTCGTATTCGGGCTTGACGAAGTATTTCTTGCCGTTCTTCAATACGGTCTCGGCATCGAAATCCACGTTCTCCGTCTCCTTCATGAATTCGGCGAGGCGCTTTTTCACGAAGAGCTGGGGATTGGACGGATACTTCGATTCCCAGTCGGCCAGGTTGGCCTGGTGGCTTCTTTTCAGGTCTTCCACGAGCTTGGGATAGTTCGCTTTGTAGCGCAGCTGCTGCTTGTTGTTCGGATCCTCCGCCTGCTTCAACCCCTTACGCGCATCCTCCGCATTTTTCTTGAAAATCTCCTTGAACTGGGCATCGGCTTTGGCCACGGTTTCATCGGCGCTTTTGATCGCTTCCTTCCAGCGGGCGATCTCGTTGGCGCGGGATTCCTCCGGCGTTTCCACCTTGGGTTCCTCTGGTTTGTAACGGTTCTTCATTTCCAGGTAGAGCCTGGCGAACTCGGGGCTTGCAACATATTTCCTGGTGTATTCGAGCAGGTCAAGCGCAACGGCCTTGCGGTTGCCGGTAGCAATGTTCTTCAGGTTCTTCGCCCCGTAGAAGTTCAGTCCGCCGCCGAGGATGGAGCCCGAAATGCGTTCATCGCAATCTTTTTTGGAGATGCCGAGTTGCTTGAGGAAGTCATCGCCCAGGCGCTTCATTTCGAAGGAGGAGAAAACGACGAGTGCGAAGAATGCCGTGAGCGGAAGGAGGGTGAGCAAGGCTACCCTGCGGATTTTTTTTCCAGATTTAATGATTGGTTATGGTTATTCTGATAAATTATTCGGCAGGATCAGAGCATGATTAATTAGAAAC
>CBHWDR010000494.1:0-3221 GCA_966112575.1 uncultured Chitinophagales bacterium | reverse complement strand
GTTGAATAAGCCGAACCAAAGTTGAAGTCCCAAATTCAGGAAGCCCCATTATCGAAGTCTCGAATTAGCTATTTAGCTAATTGCGATCACACCATCAAAGACTTTCACCGCCGGACCGATCAGCCAGACATTCGTATATTGTTCACCCTCTTTTTCAAACTCCACGGACAGGTGCCCGCCCCGGGTCTCTACCTCCACGCGGTTGAAGCCATTGTCGTTGTGCGCGCTCACGATGGCGCAGGCGGTGACGCCCGTGCCGCAGGAGAGGGTCTCGTCTTCCACACCCCGCTCGTAGGTGCGCACGATGATGCGGTCGCGGTGCTCGGTCTGCTCCACGAAGTTCACGTTAATGCCTGCTTCCTGGAAGGGCGCACTGTAGCGGATCTCCCGGCCTTTGTGGTAGACGTCAAGGTCCATCACGTCATCCACCAGCTGCACGTAATGAGGGGAACCGGTATTGAGTATATAGCGGCCATGTTCATAGTTCAGGCTGGGCACATCATTCATCTTCAGGGCAATATTCCCCTGCTCATCGATCGAGGCTTCATGCGGGCCATCGATCGCCAGGAAGCGGTAGGTTGTTCGAACGATGCTCTGGTCGTAGGCAAACCGCGTCAGGCAGCGGCCGCCATTGCCGCACATGGTGCTCTCTCCGCCGTCGGAGTTGAAGTAGACCATCTTGAAATCGTAACCCGGTTCTGTCGACAGCAGCATCAGTCCGTCCGCACCGATACCGAAGCGGCGGTCGCACAGAAAAGCGACCTCCTTCCGGGTCAGCGCATCATAGCGTCCGTCGCGGTTGTCGAGGATCACGAAATCATTGCCTGTACCCTGGTATTTGTAAAATTGCAGCTCCATAGTTGAATAGATCGGTTCTGTCGTAAGATCTTCAATAATCAGAGACACATTCGTCAGTTGAACATACGAGTTCTATCGGAAGATCTTCAATAATCAGAGACACGTTCGTCGGTCTCCGACCGACGAAACTCATCACACCCGCTCCGCGATGATCTCCAGCGATCGTTGGATCAGGTTTTCTACAGCGGCGCCCCCGTCTTTCGAGAACTCTTTCCGGATGCGGTTGGCCACGATGGCGCTCAGCGAGAGGCAGTGATGGCCTAGCAGGCGGCCAAGGCCATAGATCGCGGAGGTCTCCATCTCGAAATTGGTGATCCGGTGCTGCCCGAACGAGAACTCGGTCAGCCGGTCGATCAGTTGCGGGTTGCGCACCCCGAGGCGCAGCACCCTTCCCTGCGGCCCATAGAAGCCGGGGCAGGTGACCGTAACGCCCTGGTGGTAACCCTCCACGAAATGCTTGAGCAGCGAAGCGCCGGCCATGCTGATATAGGGGTTGCCGATCTGCGACTGCAGCTGCGTATGCGCGCTGAAGGCCTGGAGCAGCTGGTTTTCCTGCTCGTTATGTTCGAGGCGGTAGTAATTGAGGAGGTTGTCGAGCCCCAGCCCATGCGTGGAGGCCACGAAGGAGTCGACGGGGATATCGGCCTGCAGGGAGCCCGACGTGCCCATGCGGATGATGTTCAGGGCGGTGAGCTGCTCCCGGATGGTGCGCGTCTCGAAATCGATGTTCACCAGGGCATCCAGCTCGTTCAGCACGATATCGATGTTGTCGGGGCCAATGCCGGTCGACAGCACCGTGAGGCGCTTGCCGCCAAGCACGCCGGTATGGGAAACGAATTCCCGGTGCTGGCGCTTTACTTCGATGGTATCGAAGTGTTTGGATACTTCCGCAACGCGGTCGGGATCGCCCACGGTGATGACCGTCGGCGCCAGTTCTTCAGGACGGAGGTCGATGTGGTAAACGGCACCGCGTGCATTGATGATCAGTTCCGATTCGGCTATACGCTGCATGGTGGTAAGGAATAATTGTTTGCGCAAATGTCGTTCATATTTGAATGAAAATCCCCTATTTTCGCAAACCCAAACCCCCAACGATGGTACCGTGGCCGAGGGGCTAGGCAGAGCTCTGCAAAAGCTCGTACAGCAGTTCGAATCTGCTCGGTACCTCTGAAAGAAAACCCCTTTGGGTTTTCTTTTTTTATGCCATCATATGGAACTCACGAGCGACGAGCAACGATTCATTGCCTACTGGGAAGAGGAGCGCAAGCGGAAGAAGAAATTCCTCCGGAAGCTTTCCTTCGGCCTGCCCCTCGCGGTGCTCATGGTGGGCGCCGTGCTGGTTAACCTCGTGTCGGGCTGGTACCAGAAGGCCGACCTCGAGATCCGCAAACATTCTTCCGTGATCATCGTCGTGCTGGTAGCGGTGATCGGCATCGTGGTCTTCATTACCGTTTTTTCTGCCCGCCATAAATGGGAAATGAACGAACAGACGTACCTTGAGCTCCTGGCCAAAAAGAATCGAAAGCCCGGTGCAACAGAATCCGGGCAATAGTGGTCATACAAACGGCGTTTCGAACCCGCCCGCCTAATCTTAAAAGCAAACAATCAACAATGCGAATTCTCTTTTCGGCCTTACTGATGTCGGTCCTTTTTTCCGGTTGCCTCGGTAGCAGCGACAAGCCGGCGCCCTGCGACCCGGCAGCTTACAACCCCTGTGCCGTAGTGGCTCCCGCCGCCGAGATCCAGGCCGTGCAGAATTACCTCACCGCCCAGGGCATCACCGGAGCCGTGCAGCATTGCAGCGGCATGTTTTACCGCATTGATGCACCCGGCACGGGAACAACGCCCACGGTGTGCAGCACCATTGCCGTGACCTATGAAGGCAAGCTGACCAACGGCACCACCTTCGACCAGGCCACTACGCCCGTAGCTTTCGGCCTCGGCAGCGTGATCAAGGGATGGATGAACGGACTGCCCCTGATCAAGTCGGGCGGACGGATCTATCTCTATGTTCCGCCCACGCTCGGCTATGGCGCCAACGGACCGATCCCGGCCAACTCGGTCCTCATCTTCCGGGTAGACCTGGTTGCAGTTCAGTAAGGAGGGTTAAATAACATCCATAAAAAGCGCCACTGGCGCTTTTTTCTTTTCCACCACCGTTACCTTTGATCAAACGATTGACTTTGGCACACGAGGCGATTTCCGTATTCGACATTTTCAAGATCGGCGTAGGGCCTTCCTCCTCCCATACCCTTGGTCCCTGGCGCGCAGCCCAGCGGTTCATCGATGCCCTGGCCGAACGCGGACAACTCGCGGCCGTTGAAGAACTGACGGTGCTTCTTTATGGTTCACTTGCCAAAACC
>CBHWDR010000493.1:0-3244 GCA_966112575.1 uncultured Chitinophagales bacterium | reverse complement strand
AGGCATGATCCCGGCGCCTTATATGGCCCGTGCCAAATGGGTACAGGTAACCAGCCCTTCCCGTCTCAACAAGAAAGAATGGGAACACTACCTCCGCCAGAGCTATGAGCTCGTGAAAGCCAAACTGACGAAAAAAGACCGGGTGGCCCTAGGTTTAAGCTAGACAAGGTCCTTTGGCTACTGGCCATTGGCCAAAGGGTGACCAATTCGGTAAATGGGTAGAACCTGGTTAACTTTTGAACCATTGAACCTTTGAACTCTTAAACTCGCGAACTCCGCAAACTATTTCGTTAAACACCCCCTTCCCAGCGCTGGTTGCCTGCGGCGGAGCGGCTTTTTTGAACTACCTTTGCCCGGCCCCAAAGAGGGGCATTTTTACGAAGACGATACCGAACATGAAGCACATCCGGAATTTCTGCATCATTGCCCACATCGACCACGGTAAATCCACCCTGGCCGACCGCCTCCTCCAAAGCACCAACACCATCTCCGAACGGGAAATGATGGACCAGGTGCTGGACGACATGGACCTCGAGCGCGAGAAAGGCATCACCATCAAGAGCCACGCGATCCAGATCAACTACAAAAGCAAGGGCGAGGACTATGTGCTGAACCTGATCGATACCCCGGGACACGTCGACTTCTCCTATGAAGTGAGCCGTGCGCTGGCCGCCTGCGAAGGCGCCCTGCTGCTGGTGGATGCCACCCAGGGCATCCAGGCCCAGACCATCTCCAACCTCTATCTCGCTATTGAAAACGACCTGGAGATCATCCCCGTGATCAACAAGATCGATATGGATGGCGCGATGATCGAAGAAGTAAAAGACCAGATCATCGATCTCATCGGCTGCAAGCCGGAAGATATTCTCCTCGCCTCCGGCCGTACCGGCCTGGGTGTGGACGCCATCCTCGAAGCCATCGTGGACCGCATACCTTCCCCGAAAGGCAACGTGGACGAGCCCCTGCAGGCCCTGATCTTCGATTCCGTATTCAACTCCTTCCGGGGCATCATCGTTTACTACCGGATCCTCAACGGCACCCTGCGCAAGGGCGACAAGGTAAAGTTCGTGTCGACCGGACAGGAATATGAAGCCGACGAGATTGGCATCCTCAAGCTCGGCCTCGAGCCGAAGAAAGAAGTGCGTGCCGGCGACGTAGGTTATATCATCACCGGTATCAAGAATGCCAAGGAAGTAAAAGTGGGTGATACCATCACCGATGCGGTCAATCCCACCCAGGAAATGATCAAGGGCTTCCAGGAAGTGAAGCCCATGGTATTCGCGGGCATCTTCCCGGTGAACACCGATGAGTTCGAGGAATTGCGCGACTGCATGGATAAGCTCCAGCTGAACGATGCCTCGCTCACATTTGAGCTCGAAACCTCCCAGGCCCTCGGCTTTGGCTTTCGATGCGGCTTCCTCGGCCTCCTGCACATGGAGATCATCCAGGAGCGCCTCGAGCGCGAGTTCAACCAGACCGTGATCACCACGGTGCCCAACGTGAGCTTCATAGCCTATACGACCCGGGGCGAAAAAATCACGGTGAACAACCCCACAGAGATGCCCGAGCCGGTGAAGACCGATCGCATCGAAGAACCCTTCATCAAAGCACAGATCATCACCAAGCCCGATTACATCGGAAATATCATGACGCTCTGCCTCGGCAAGCGCGGCATCCTCATCAACCAGAGTTACCTCACCCAAACCAGGGTCGAACTCATTTTTGAAATGCCGCTCACCGAGATCGTATTCGACTTCTACGACAAGCTGAAGAGCCAGACCCGCGGTTATGCCTCCTTCGATTATAATCCCATCGGCTACCGCGATGCGGACATCGTAAAAATGGACATCCTGCTCAACAACGAGAAGGTGGATGCCCTCTCGGCGCTCATCCACCGCAGCCGCGCCCAGGACTTCGGCCGCAAGCTCTGCGAGAAGCTGAAAGAACTTCTCCCGCGCCAGCAGTTCCAGATCGCCATCCAGGCCGCTATCGGCGCCAAGGTGGTGGCCCGTGAGAACATCTCGGCCATGCGGAAAGACGTTACTGCCAAGTGTTATGGTGGTGATATCTCCCGGAAGCGTAAGCTCCTGGAGAAGCAGAAAGAAGGTAAGAAGCGAATGCGCCAGATCGGCAACGTAGAAGTACCGCAGGAGGCTTTCCTGGCGGTGTTGAAACTGGACGATTAGAAATCGCTGAACTTTGCTAAAGAGTTAGATGCCTGACTGGAATGGTCAGGCATTTTTTTATGGCTTTTGTTACCCGTATATTCCAGTCGTGCATTACGGTTGTCCGTCTCCGACGGACAATTCATGGAACAACTCCACCCATTTTTGATATACCACCTTCCGGTGATACCTCGAACTGCTCTGCCGGGCCGCTTCGCCCATTCGCCGGCGCAATGCTTCATCTTCCATGATTCGTGACAAGTCCGCGATGAATCTTGGGCGATCGCCCAGGGGCACGACAAACCCGCTCTCGGCCAGCAGGATAATATCGCGCGGGCCCGTAGGACAATCAAAGGCCACCATGGGCAGTCCATAAGCGCTGCCTTCAAGCAAAACCATGGGCAGGCATTCGAAGCGCGACAGCATCACCTGCACCGAGGCGCCGAGGTACTCTTCTGCGATATCTCCCGAAACCGGTCTTTGTACGATCAGCCTTCCCTCGAGTCCACGGGACCGGATTTCTTCCAGCAGCCATCCCTCCAATTCCCCGCTGCCAATGAGCTTCCAGGTCCATCCGGGATGCGCTTTCAGCACGGCTTCCGCGATTTCCGGCAGCAGGTCGATGCCCTTGCGTTCGATGAGCCAGCCGATGGTAAGGATCGTCCTGCTATCCAACGCCGCGGGTCTTTCGGGAATCGAAGGCAGGGAGTAGGGGATCACCGAGGCTTTGCATCCCAGGGCCTCAAAAAGGCCTTTTTCGGTTTCGTTGTTGCACACCACCCGGTCGAGGCGCGGATAAAAATAGCGGTGCAGGAAGGACCAGAAGCGATTCTTCTTCAGCCAGTACAAATGATGGTGTTCCCAGCCGATCACGATAAAGCCACTGCCCGCCCAGCGGCTCGCAATGGTGAGGTGGTATTCGGTGCCAATGATGACTCCCGGACGCCGTTTCCGGAACCGGCTGCGCAGCCTTGCAACATGTTGCAACAGGTCCCGTTTGCGCGAAAGCAGGTTGCCCTTTTCGGTGATGCCGAAATGCAGGATCTCGTGCACGATGCGGATCGAAGCCGGGATCGGGT
>CBHWDR010000492.1:0-3256 GCA_966112575.1 uncultured Chitinophagales bacterium | reverse complement strand
CGAAGGCTACCAGAACCTGTACGAAGGTCAGGTAGTGGCGGTGGCCAAGAAGTGATCAGTGATGAGTGATGAGTGATGAGTGATGAATAATACGAAGAAGCTTTAACTGCCAAGCGCCGCCCGGAAAGGGGTGGTGTGCGGTCAAACGAATCAGATGAAAGTAGTCGAAGGACTTAGGGATAAATTCAAGGAATTCAAGCCCACCAGCTGGTCGGTCGATAACAAGACCGTCATCTATATCCTGTCCATACTGATCACCCTTTATGGACTGAACAAATTCAACACCCTCCCCAAGGAGCAGTTCCCCGACATCGTGGTGCCGACCATCTCGGTGGTAACGGTGAATTTCGGCAACTCGCCCACAGATATCGAGAACCTCGTGACCCGCCCGATCGAAAAGCAAATCAAGGGTATTACCGGCGCGAAGGTGAACAAGGTGAACTCCATCTCGCAGCAGGATTACTCGCTGATCATCGTCGAGTTCGAGACCGATGTAAAGACCGACCTCGCGAAGCAGAAAGTGAAGGATGCCGTGGACAAAGCTCGTTCCGACCTGCCCACCGACCTTACCCAGGAGCCCGATGTGCAGGAGTTCAATTTCTCCGAGTTCCCGATCATGTATGTGAACATCTCGGGCGACTACGATCCTGTAACCCTCAAGCGTTTCGCCGACAAGATGCAGGATCGATTCGAGGAGCTGAAGGAGATCACCCGTGCGGATATCGTGGGTGCACCCGAGCGCGAGATCCAGATCAATGTGGATCCTTACCTCATGCAGGCATCTCAGGTCAGCTTCAATGATATCGAGAACGCCGTGGCCCGTGAGAACAATGATATTTCCGGCGGGCAGATCGAGCTGGGGAACATGCGCCGCACGCTCCGCGTAAAAGGCCAGTTCACCTCCGCCCGCGACCTGCAGAACATCGTGGTGAAAAGTGTGAACGGCTCGCCGATCTACCTCCGCAACATCGCGCAGCTGGTGGATACGGTGAAGGAGAAGGAAAGCTACGCCCGCCTCGACGGGAAGAATGTGATCACCATGAACATCGTGAAGCGTTCGGGTGAGAACCTCATCGATGCCGCTGATCATATCAAGGCAACCATCGCCGATATGCAGAAGAAGGGCGAGATCCCGCCTTCCGACAAGATGAAAGTGGTGATCACCGGCGACCAGAGCGTATCGACCAAGACCTCGTTCAACGAGCTGGTGAACACGATCGTGATCGGCTTCATCCTCGTACTGATCGTGCTGATGTTCTTCATGGGGGTAACCAATGCCTTCTTCGTCGCGCTGTCCGTGCCCCTGTCGGTTTTCGTGGCCTTCCTCTTCCTTCCCCTGGGCGATTTCGTGGTCGGCAGCAGCATCACGCTGAACTTCATCGTGCTCTTCGCCCTGCTCTTCGGACTGGGCATTATCGTGGACGATGCCATCGTGGTGATCGAGAATACGCACCGTATTTACAACAATGGCAAGGTGCCGGTAGTACACGCCGCCAAGGAAGCCGCGGGTGAAGTATTCATCCCGGTGCTGGCCGGTACGCTCACCACCCTGGCGCCTTTCTTCCCCCTGCTCTTCTGGAAAGGCATCATCGGCAAGTTCATGATCTACCTGCCCACGATGCTGATCCTCACGCTCACGGCTTCGCTGATCGTGGCCTTCATCTTCAACCCCGTGTTTGCCGTGGGTTCGATGAAGCCCGAGGGCAAGGAGTTTGAAATGCCGAAGCGTGCCCTCTTCCGCAAATGGTGGTTCTGGGGCGCGATCCTCGCCGGTGTGCTCTTCCTGCTTTCCGGATGGACGGCGGTCGGCAACTTCCTGCTCATCATGGCCGGACTGGCAATGCTTAACGTATTCGTATTGCGCGACCTGATCCATGGCTTCCAGCACCGCGTGTTGCCCTGGCTGATGAATCATTACGAGAGCATGCTGCGCTGGGCGCTCAAAGGCACCCGGCCGGCCTGGCTGCTGGTGTCGATGTTCATTCTCTTCCCGGTGTCGCTGATGATGCTCATCGCGCGGAAGCCGGGCATGACCTTTTTCCCCAGCGGCGACCCGCATTTTATTTATGTGTACCTGAAGTTGCCGGTGGGCACCGACGTGAAATACACCGATTCGGTGACCCGGGTGCTCGAGCAGCGCGTGGTGCGGGTGCTTGGCCAGGAGATGCCGGGCAACGAAGGAGCGATCGTGGAATCGGTGATCTCCAACGTGGCCGTGAGCGCCAACAATCCGCAGGATAACAACCGGAGCGTGCAGCCCAACCTGGGACGCGTACAGGTTTCCTTCGTGCCTTTTGAGGAGCGCCATGGCAAGAGCACCAAGCCCTATCTCGAGTCGGTGCGCAAGGTGGTGGCGGGGATACCGGGTGCCGAGATCTCGGTGAACCAGGAAGACAGCGGCCCGCCGACCGACCCGCCGGTGAACATCGAAGTGATCGGTGACAACTTCACCTCGATCGCCAAAGTGGCCACGGACCTGAAGAACTTCCTCGATACCAACCGCGTCGCCGGGATCGAGCAGCTGAATATGGATGTGGACGTGAACAGCCCCGAGATCAGCATTACGGTTGATCGCGAACGGGCACTGCGCGAAGGACTCAGCACCGGCCAGATCGGCATGGAGATCCGTACAGCGATCTTCGGTAAGGAAGTAAGCAAACTGAAAGAAGGAGAAGACGAATACAAGATCCAGCTCCGGTACAATGACCTGATCAAGAATAACCTCACGGGCCTGATGAGCCGTCCGATCACGTTCCGTGATTTCAACACGGGACAGATCCGGCAGATCCCGCTGAGCGCTGTAGCCCGTGAAGAATACACAACCACCTCGGGCGGCATCCGCCGCAAGAACCTGAAGCGCACCATCCAGTTGCAGTCGAACGTGCTGGACGAAACGCAGACGGCGGCGATCAACGCCAACCTTGCGGTGAAGCTGGCAGACTTTAAAACCAAGTATGCGATCCCCGCTGATGTAACGGTGCGGCAGAGCGGTGTGAGCGAGCAGCAGGAGGAAACGAACAAATTCCTCGGGCAGGCCATGATCATCGCCCTGATGCTCATCTTCCTCATCCTGGTGATGCAGTTCAATTCGCTGAGTAAGCCCTTCATCGTGCTGACGGAGATCTTCTTCTCCATAATTGGTGTGTTGATTGGCTATGCCATCACGGGCATGACCATCGCCACCATCATGATGGGTGTGGGCATCATTGGCCTCGCCGGTATTGTGGTGAATAATGGTATCCTGCTTATAGAATTT
>CBHWDR010000491.1:0-3257 GCA_966112575.1 uncultured Chitinophagales bacterium | reverse complement strand
GTTCCGCCGGTATTCCAAATATACCTACCCGCCTTCAGTTGAACCAGACGGCGTAGCCTTTTCTCCGCAGGTCCAGCGCCAGCTGCTTTTCCGCACGTAGGGCTTCGGCCCGGGTCATGGGTTTTTGGTTAAGGTGCTCATACAGCGAAGGCCGGAGATAGGAGCCGTACTTGTAAACAATGCTGGCAGCGAGGTTATGGCCCTTGGCATTGACATAACCGGTCTTGTGCTGCTCGAGGCGCTCTTTCGGCGTCTTGCTCGTCATGCCCACATACAGGCATTCCAGCACGCCGTTGAACTGCGGATTGGCCGCACGGAAGCGGGCGTTCTCGGTGAACACTTTTTTACGCAGTTCGATAACATAAACACAGTAGGTAGCGCGGGGCACAGCGGGAAATTAGGACTTATCCCGCTTTCGCCGACGCCACCCTTACTGGTTCTCTTTCAGCCGGAACGCTTTGCTCGCTTCTTCCAGTTCATCGTCGAGCGAGCTGCCGTACTTGAAGTTCTGCATCTGCCATTTGTCGGCCGGCTTGTAGAACATGATGTTGAACACCAGGGGTTCCCGCTGGTGGCGTACGAGGTAGGACAACATCACCAGGTTTTGCCCGATCGTTTTGGTAGCGAAGAGGTCCGCGCCGTGGAAGCGGCCGAGCAGCGGAGCGCTGCCCTTCAGTTTCTGCTTCACCTCGTTGATGCCTTCCGCAATGTCTTTGGCATAGGGCGAATAGGAAAAGAGGAAGTCGATGGCCTTGTCGGTATCGCCAAGCTTATAGGTGGCGAAGAACTTGTTCGTGATCTCCTGGGGCGTAGACTGGCTGTTGGCCTTGTTGAAGAGGAGGAGCAGGAGGAGGGCAGTAAGGAATACTTTCATGATGGCGTGTTTTGGTAAACGATTGCCGGATGAAAATACGCCAGGCACGCCGGCCGGCAACTCCTGTAAAAAGGGGAGGGGCTACCGGTTGGCGATATCCTCTCTACTCGCCTCAGCCTCAGGCTAGGACCACTTCCAGTCGTTGTAGGTATGGTAGGGGATCTGCTGCTTCGCTGCGATCTGCTGCAGCAGGTGTTTCAGTTCGTCGATCGCGGGGAGGTAGTTCTTCGGAAGGATGAAGGATTGCCCGCCTTTGATGCGCACGAGGATCAGGGTGGGGATTTCCTGGATCCCGTCTATTTCAGAGGTGGCGACCCGTCCCTCGCTGCCCTGGTCCCTGGCGGTGATGAAATCGGCATCGATCTCCAGCGTGGCAGTCTTCCCAAACCGTTCGGTGTAGTGCTCCCGGATGAAGCCCCTGTAGTGGTTGTAATACCGGCGGCGTTCCCAGGCGGGATAGAAAAAGAACCAGAGGATGCCCAGTACCATCAGGGCCAGCCCCATGGCCGTTCGCCCTTGCCCCAGGAAGAGGCCTCCGATGGTCAGGTAGATCAGGGGCGTAACGATCTTGCTGCGCACCCGCTTTTTCCGGATCCGTTCCGAATGGGAGGCAATTAAAAGCTGGTGGGTCAGGTAGTCGTTCTCGTCGAGGGAGATGGTGAGGTTCATATGAGTAACTATGAAGCGTGAAGTTGTATTAATGCGGTGGATAGATCTCGATCGACTTCCTTCTGCCGCCGCGTTCTGCAAATAAAGAATCCTTTTTCGTCAAAAAGCGGATTTCGCCAGATCGTTCATTGAAATAGTATACGGGATGAAAAACGGGGTGTCCTTTGATCATAAATGTCCATCCGCCTGCAAAAAAATCTGCTGTGTCGATTTCCGCGCGTTCGACTTCATAGATATACGTTACCGGCTGAATATAAAATCTGAATTTACCGGCCAGCGTATCCTTCTGTAGGACCGGATCGTAATTGTACATGTCCAGCATAAAGATCTTTGCGATCAGCAGCTTCGGTGGAGCCGAATAAAGGTTATTCATTCTTTGGCCTTCGCCTTTTTCCTCTGTCAGGAAGTTGTCGTATGTAGGGGTTTTACTCTGGTCTTTTAAAGGAAGAAATGCCAGCATATCATAATGACGGTAAACCAGCCAGCCTTTTTGAGTAAACGTAGGCTTTACTTTATTACCTGGATGCAGAATGAGTAAAACGAGAATGCCGAACAAGAGTTTCATCTGGAGTAAAATACATTAAATATCTTTCAGTCGAAGTCACGTGTGATACTCGCGGGCAATAAAACAAAAGGCTTCCGAAGAAGCCTTTTCATTATCGTGTACTTACAGACGTCTGTCGTCCGTCGTCGGTCGTCGGTCAACCGTCAACCGTCAACGCTTCATCCCCGGCATCATCTTGCCCATTGGCATCTTGTTCATCATCTTCATCATCTCCCGCATCTGCTCGAACTGCTTCATGAAGGCATTTACCTCGGCGATGTCCTTGCCCGCACCCTTGGCGATGCGCTTGCGGCGCGAGCCGTCGATGAGGTCGGGGTTGGCCCGCTCCTGGGGCGTCATCGAATTGATGATGGCTTCGATGCCCTTGAAGGAGTCGTCCGAAATATCAATGTCCTTGATGGCCTTGCCCACGCCGGGGATCATGGCCATCAGGTCTTTCAGGTTACCCATCTTCTTGATCTGCTCCAGCTGCTGCTTGAAGTCGGCGAAGTCGAACTGGTTCTTCCGGATCTTCTTCTCGAGCTTGCGGGCCTGCTCTTCGTCGAACTGGGCCTGGGCCTTCTCCACGAGGGTGGTGATATCACCCATGCCGAGGATCCGCTGGGCCATCCGCTCGGGGTAGAAAACGTCGAGGGTGTCGAGCTTCTCACCGGAGGAGATGAACTTGATCGGCTTGTTCACCGTGTACTTGATCGAGAGGGCCGCACCGCCGCGGGTGTCGCCATCGAGCTTGGTAAGCACCACGCCCGAGAAGTCGAGGCGGTCGTTGAAGGCCTTGGCCGTATTCACGGCATCCTGCCCGGTCATCGCATCCACCACGAAGAGGATCTCCTGGGGGTTGACGGCCGACTTGATATTGGCCACCTCGGTCATCATCGCTTCATCCACGGCGAGGCGGCCGGCGGTATCGATGATCACCACATTCTTGTTCTTCGAGCGCGCGTCGCGGATAGCGTTCTGTGCGATCTCCACCGGGTTCTTGTTCTCGGCTTCGATGTGCACGTCCACCCCGATCTGCTCGCCCAGCACACGCAGCTGCTCCATGGCCGCCGGACGGTAAACGTCGGCTGCCACCAGCAGGGGCGCGAACTTCTGTTTCTTGAGGTAGCTGGCCAGCTTGCCCGAGAAGGTGGTCTTACCCGAGCCCTG
>CBHWDR010000490.1:0-3262 GCA_966112575.1 uncultured Chitinophagales bacterium | reverse complement strand
ACCGACATTCTTTTCTTCTGGGTTGCTCGTATGATTCTTATGAGCGAATATTTCCTCGGTGAAGTGCCTTTCAAGACCGTCTATCTCCATGGACTTGTTCGTGACCAAAAAGGAAGAAAGATCAGCAAATCTCTCGGTAACAACATCGACCCAGTGGACATGGCTGCAAAATATGGCGCTGATGCGACCCGTATG
Source organism: uncultured Chitinophagales bacterium (assembly GCA_966112575.1). Lineage (GTDB taxonomy): Bacteria > Bacteroidota > Bacteroidia > Chitinophagales > Chitinophagaceae > Flavisolibacter. Next base: position 3,067 of record CBHWDR010000490.1, on the reverse strand, counting down.
TCACTTATTGTAGGTGTAGGACCTGGCAATGACAGCAAGATGGTATTGGCTACGGAAGCAGGGGTGTATACAACTCAGCTGGTGAATGGCGGTTCGACACAGTGGGTGGCCAACCCGGCTTTCCCAACGGTACGGACAACCATGCTCAAGGTGCGCGCCAGTGACGGAACGATCTTGGCGTCTACTTACGGCCGTGGATTATGGACTTCAAAGTTCCCGAACACGCTCACGCCGGAAATCAACTTTACCACACCGTCTACCACCTCAAAAGAAGATATTGTTACAACAGGTTGCGATGGCTACCGCGATTATTATGTGAACGTGAGTGTCGTCAATCCGCCCACCGGTAATGCTACAGTTACGTACTCCGTAAGTGGCACAGCTACGCGTGCACTCGATTATCAAATCACGACGAATGGTGACTTCAACAGCCCTTCGGTAACGCATACATTTACCAGTGGCCAGACGGGTGCGAAAACGATCGCTATCCGGGTTTATGATGATGCCGAAGTTGAGGGCAATGAAACTTTTACGATCAATTATACCATCAGCGGTACGACAAACGCTGTTGCCGGAAACAGCTCGAACACACATACGTTCACTATTCAGGATAATGATGCGGCGCCGTCGGGGAGCAGTGCTGTCAGCGGGCCGGTGGGAGGCAGCTACACGACCAATCTTTCACAACCCTTCCGCAGTGAACATGCCGATGCCCGTACCCAAATATTGTACACAGCAGCAGAATTGCAGGCGGCCGGCTTTGTCGGGGGCGGGACGATCAACTCGCTTGGGTTCTATGTGGTGCAGAAGAACAGCACACTTCCCTACACCAACTTCAACATTAAGTTGAAGAATACGACTACCTCGGCGCTCTCAGGCGGCGGTGCGGCCTTCGAAAGCGGCGCCACCACCGTATATAGCAACGCCTCTTATTCTTTGACTGGCACGGGGCTCAATAGCCTGTCGATTACGCCCTTCGTGTGGGATGGTACCTCGAACTTGCTCGTTGAAGTGTGTTGGGACAATACTGCGGCAAACACTGCCTCCGGCGTAAACGACCTGGTACAGGGTGCCGCAGTCACCAGCCTTTGCCATTTCGACCGGATCAGCACCAACGCGGTGCCCGGGTGTTCGATGACCAATGCCAACTATGTATTCACTGGCGGTGCGCGACCGCTCATTTACCTCAGCGGTACCTCGAGCGGTACCAATGCGGCCACTACTTTGAACACGACGAAGTCGAACTCGCTGAAGGCTGGCGCCGATCAGTATTATTACTCCGCTACCGGTGAGATCATTGCCCGGGTCAAGAACAACTCGGCACATGATTTCGGCTGTACTCAGGTGCTGATCGATCGCGATGGATCTGGCGGCGGCAATGCCTATGCCCGTCCTTTCTGGAACAATGCTGCCAGCACGCTCGTTACGGCAAAAACCTGGCGGGTGATCCCGACCACGAACAATACCTCGGGATCAGCTCCTTACCAGATCACCCTTTACTTCTCCGCTGCCGAAAAGGCCGGGTGGGAAGCGGCTACCGGCAACAGCTGGAACAACATCAAGATCGTCAAGGTGAAAAGCCAGATCAGCAACTATACGCCGGCCAACCCGAACGCTGACGGGGCCGCTAACCAGCCGGAGATCGTAACACCGACCTTCGGAATGATCGGCAGCAATATTTACACGCTCACCTATACCTTCAGTTCCGGTTTCTCCGGTTTCGCGGCAGGCATTCCAAGTGGCAACCCGCTGCCCGTTGGCCTGACCACATTCACGGGTCGACTGGATGGAAACACCGGCCTGCTTGAATGGAGCACGAGCATGGAGCAGAATTCGAAGAACTTTGAAGTGGAGAAGTCCACCGATGGCGTGAATTATTACACCATCGGAACCGTGGCTGCAGCCGGCAACTCGCAGGTTCAGCGTACCTACAACTTCCGGGACAGCCGGCTTGCCGAGCAGAACTATTACCGCTTACGGATAAATGACCTCGACGGTCGTTTCAAGCGCAGCCAGGTAGTACTGCTTCGCCATAACGCCCGACAGGACGTGTGGGTGGTGAATAATCCCTTCAACAGCTATCTGGATATCCGTTTTGCGAAGAAAGCCCTTCGTGCAGAGCTGCAGCTTGTTGCTGCATCCGGCGCTGTTGTGGCCCGTAAGCAAATGAATACCGTATCTGGCCAGCAGCGTTGGGATCTCCCGGTCAACCTGACCAAAGGCAGCTATGTGCTCCATGTGGTCGTTAATGGAGAGCGTTTCTCACAGAAGCTCATCAAACAGTAAATTGTTAATACGGCATTTCAGAACCCCGGTTTTTGCCGGGGTTCTTTTTTGTCCTCCGCTAATACCGCTAATTTGTGGGTATGATCCGAAAGTTCATGGTGCTCTCCTTATTGATGATCACGCTGACCTCCTGCGGACAGCCGGTTCGCAAGCTTTACTCGTATTGGTCGTTAAGAATGCCCGGTGTCAGGCCGGTCGGGCTGAATGGAGAAGAATTGACCTCAGCACCTGATACGGTTTATCATATCTACGTTGAGGTGAGTTCTGAAGTGCAGTGGCGTACTGCCTGGTATCGGGGCGTGAATTATAATTTAACGGCAAATAAGATCACCACTTTACCCGTCCGGGTGGGCACACTCCGGTCAACCGGGAAACCGGTTCAGATCCAGCCTTCAAGTAAAAACCATTTATACCAGTTGGAGTTTTCGCCGGGCAGCAGGCAGGTCGCCCCTCCGGCAAAAATGAGCAAGGGTGAATTGCTCCTCCAGGGAAGCTGGAAAAAGAAGCTGCTCCTGCAACGTTCGCCCCGGGTACTGGAAATTGAAACCTTGCCAGCATATTAAAAAAGCCTCCGTCTACTGACGGAGGCTTTTTTTATTCCTTCAAAGTTCCTTATCGCCACTTCTTATACTGGTTGATCAGTCCATTGGTCGACGCGTCATGGGCGTTGATCTCGTCTTTCGATTGCAGTTCCGGCAGGATGCGGTTGGCCAGCTGCTTGCCTAGCTCCACGCCCCACTGATCGAAGGAGAAGATGTTCCAGATGATGCCCTGCACGAAG
>CBHWDR010000489.1:0-3264 GCA_966112575.1 uncultured Chitinophagales bacterium | reverse complement strand
GTGCCGGTCAGCAGGAATTCGCTCCGCACTACCCGGGAAGACCTTTCGTTTTCCAGGAGCTTGCCAGCCAGGGCCCATCCATTTGCGTTGGCTACCAGGTCCTCATTATGCAGGAGGTAGCCACCAATTCCTTTGTTCTTCTCGCCATGCTGCAAAATGCGGATCAGCAGGCTACCTTTCATTTCCACTTCACGCAGGCCTCCGCCGAAAGGCAGGGTGCGGATCACATCATATTCGGTCAGGGGCATGGGCACGATATCGTCAACACGGATCGATCCGGCGTTGAAAAGCGCTACATCGGCCTTGGGCGCTGCGGCTGATATCGCACGGATCACGAGCCGCGTCAGGTTCGTGGGCGCACTGCGAACGGCCGCTTCACGTCCGTCGAGCGCTTCACCGTCGGCAAGAACCACGTTCCTTGCATTAAAGCCGAGCGAAGCATAATTTTTCTCTGCGATCGCGGTCCATTTTTCCACCACAGCATTTGTAGCGCTATCAAGGGGTAAACTGGTATCGATCATCGTTTGGGTTGCATCCGTTTTCCATTTCTTTTTGCGTGGGCGGAGACGAAGCTGAACCACATATGCGGATTTCGCGTTCGCCAGCGCCTTGGTGATCACCACGTTTCCGATACGTGCATAGCGACCATCGTGTTCATGGCCACCCATGATCGCCGCGAGACCTGGAAGCTGTCGCGCAAGCTCGATATCCTCTTCCATCGATTGATGCGTGATCGCGATCACTGCGTCGGTTTGCGGCTGCAGTTGTTCAAAGCTCGCGCGTGCTGTTGCCAGTGCATCCGTATAAGCAACATAGTCCGCTTTATTAAAGGGAAGACAAACACTGAAGATGCCGATTCTTGCCCTGGTACCATCGGCATCCTGCACCTGCAGGATAAAACTTTGTGGAAAGCTGTCCATGCCTGCCTTTACAAAGGGATGTATGCCCGCTGTCGTTTTATGGAAAGTGTTGGACGCGATCCACTGAAACCGTGATTCGTCGATGCGCTGTTGCAATTCGCTTTCCCTTATGTCGAATTCATGGTTGCCAAAAGCCGCGAAATCCAAACCGGCAGCATTCAGCGCATCCACCATCTGCCTGCCCCGGATCGCTTTTCCTTCGTATTGCAGCGAGTTGTAAACGGAAGGGCTGAGAAAATCACCGGCGATCAGCAGAAACGTATTTGGTGTTTTCTGCTGAACCTGCTTTTTCAACGCAGCAAGGCGGGCTACTCCGCCTTCGCGGCCACCGGATAAGGGAGCGATCTCATACACGTCATTGACCTGGATAAATCGTACGTCGATCTTCCCGTTGTCACCACCATGACGCAGAGCCGCACACGAAGAAAGAAGGAGGAGCAAAAAAGCAGGATAAAAAAACTTCATTGCAAGTGATTGATTGCGAAGCAAGATAGAAAACCTGGCGGAAACGGCTGCCCGACTGGCATGGAATTCGTTTTTTCGAAGGTGAACCTAAAATTGTGTGTTATGAAAGAGCGGATTTTTACATTAGGTATCGCTGTGACCCTCTTGCTCACGGCTTGTTCCAAAGACAAAGAAGAGATCAGCGCGCAAGCTTCGGAAGGCGGCATCGCCGCACGGGGTGCCCGGTCGAGCGCTGTAGTCACCGGGTGGGAGAGTGGCTACCAGTGGGACCTGGCTGATTCCAACAACTACATCATTTATCTGCACAACCGTTCATTCAGTGAACTGACCAGCGAGCTGCTGAACGGTGGCGGCGCCGTTGTCGTGTGGGTACGTAATTACAAGAGCGACGAGGGACGCATCATTGAAAAACCGATGCAGACACCGTTCGCAGTCCTGCCTCCATTCGGACGACCTGCGTACAACAACTACTGGTACCATCAGGCCGCGCCAGGCTCGGTAACGGTCAAGTTCCGGAGCAATAAGCCGAATTACACATCCGACCCGGTGCCTGCACCGGATGCCAATACCCAGTTCCGTTATTTCCTGATCCCCCGGTCGGACCTGGATGCCTGGAATCAAACAGCTGCCTCTGTCAATACGCTGACCTATACACAGCTGACGCAACTTGCCGGCGTTGCCGAATAGGGTGGTGCCGAAACCGAAAGGCAGGGGATCTCGTATGTTTTGCATGCGCAATACCCTGCCTTTCCTGGCCCTGTTGGCCACTTTAGCTTCCTGTTCCGGCCCTTCCCCACTCGTTGGAAAGGAGCTCGCCATTAACCTGCCGCGTACCGGAACTGTACGTGCCGATGCGGATCTGCAATTCTGGAAGAAGCGGGCAGAAGCGGATACTGGTGATTTCGTCAGCGCGGCAAAATACGGACGCGCCCTGGTAGCCCGATTCCGGGCCAAAGGAGCAATTGAAGACCTGCTCCTTGCTGACTCCCTAATCACGCGGCTATCTGCCCGTAAAGAGCCCGATATGCTCCTTCAGCTTGCAGGCGTACGGATGCTCCGTCATCAATTTGCAGCTGCTTCTGCGCTGATTAGCGAAGTGGAAGCGACAAAAGCTGAGCCTTATGCCGCCGCCATGATGGCTTTTGATGCCGACCTCGAGCTGGGTCTTTATGGATCGGCAGCCAATCGCCTGCGTGCTTTCCGGTCGCCGCGCGATTTTGCCTATACCTTTCGCCTTGCGCGCAAGGAGCACATGGATGGCAATGCCGACAGTGCAGTCGCGCACCTGCTCCATGCTGCCGAACTCGTTCCTTCCGATCCCCATCTGCAAAGCGTTGCCCTTTCCAATGCCGCGGATCTTTGCCTGCATGAAGGAAAGCTGGATGAAGCCGTTGCCCTCTACCAACGTTCCTTAAAGGCCGATCCAGCCGACTACCACAGCCTTTCCGGGCTTGCCTGGATCGCCGCTGTGCATGATGGAAATGATAGCCTGGCTTTTTCGCTCTTCCGTTTTGTAGAGAACCAAACGCAGTCGCCTGATGTGTTGTTCCGGATGGCGCAATGCAGTAAGAACGATACTGAGGCCAGAAAATACGCGCAGCAATTCATTGCGAAGGCCGCACGTCCCGAATATGGTTCCATGTATCATAAATACCTGATCCAGCTCTACACCGGTATTCTCGATCAGCCAGCAAAGGCATTATCGATCGCCGAAAGGGAAGCCAACGACCGACCCACTCCACAAACAGCGGCCTGGCTCGCCTGGACGCAGTTCCGAAGTGGGCAATCCGAAGCGGCACTGAAAACCTTTAAGGATCGGGTTTCCGGAAAACCGCTTGAAGGCCAGGAATTGTTCTGGATGGGTATGATGATGAAAGGG
>CBHWDR010000488.1:0-3269 GCA_966112575.1 uncultured Chitinophagales bacterium | reverse complement strand
TTATTTCTGGATCAGCTTGGCGAAGTAGTTCACCGTGCGGACGAGCTGGGATACGTAGCTCATCTCGTTGTCGTACCAGCTAACGGTCTTCACCAGTTGCTGTTCGCCAACGGTCAGCACTTTCGTTTGCGTGCCGTCGAAGAGCGAGCCGAAGGAGATGCCGATGATATCGGAGCTCACGATCTCGTCTTCCGTATAGCCGAAGCTCTCGTTGGAAGCGGCTTTCATGGCATTGTTCACTTCCTCTACACTCGTTTTCTTACCCAGCACGACGGTGAGCTCGGTGAGCGAGCCGGTGAGGGTAGGAACGCGCTGGGCGGTACCATCGAGCTTGCCCTTCATGCTGGGAAGCACGAGGCCGATGGCCTTGGCGGCGCCGGTGGAGTTGGGAACGATGTTCTGGGCGGCAGCGCGGGCGCGACGCAGGTCACCTTTGGGGTGCGGGGCATCTTGGGTGTTCTGGTCGTTGGTATAGGCGTGCACGGTGGTCATGAGGCCGGCCACGATGCCGAAGGAATCTTCGAGGACCTTGGCCATGGGCGCCAGGCAGTTGGTGGTGCAGGAAGCACAGGAGATCACGGTTTCGGAACCGTCGAGCGTGTCGTGGTTCACGTTGAACACGATGGTCTTCAGGTCGCCGGTGGCGGGCGCCGAGATCACCACTTTCTTCGCGCCGGCGGTGATGTGGGCTTCGGCCTTGGCTTTATCGGTGAAGAAGCCTGTGCACTCGAGTACCACGTCTACTTCGTGCTGGCCCCAGGGAATCTGGGCGGGGTCCTTCTGTGCATAGATCTTGATCTCGTTGCCATTGACAACGATGGAGCTGTCGGTGGCCTTAACGTCTTCGTTGAAACGGCCCTGGGCCGAGTCGTATTTCAGGAGGTGGGCAAGAACTGCGGGGCTGGTGAGGTCATTGATGGCCACCACGTCGATTCCTTCCATATTGTGGATCTGGCGGAATACCAGTCGGCCGATCCGGCCAAAACCATTGATAGCAACTTTAACGGTACTCATATAACTAAGATGGGTTTTTAGTGCGGGGCGAAGGTACGGAACTGCGGGGAACCATGGTTGTGGGGTGGGTTCTGGCCTTCGGCGGTTGGAGAGAAAGAACACGGATCAGACGGATCCAGCGAATATACACGGATGATATTTCTTCAATCCGGAGCTGTTGGCTGGGTTCGGACAGGTTGTTGTCACATCGGGCGTAGAGAGAAAGGAACGCGAAGAATTTGATTTGGTCGTTTCTGTGCTCGGGTCTTGCAGGTAAGGGGCGGTCTTTTCCTCTGCTTATCCCTCCAACGCTAAGGCCGCGAAGGTGGGCGCTGGCGCCCACGGAATACAAGAGCTTCAAAGCGAGAAGCACACATCTCCTTCGTTAAGCAGGATCCTCTACTCCCGACTAAAAGTCGGGAACCTCTTTGCGTCCCTCCGCGCTCAGGGGGATGAACAGAAAGTATGGTCAACCTCCCTGAAAGCCTCTATTTCTTTAGGCGACCGGAACAAAAGTCTTTGCGGTTCCTTGGCTTCGGTCGCAATGACGGCTACCAAAAAGGAAGTCTCTTTCGACAAGCCCAGGAAGACGTCACCCTCCAGCAACCAGCAAGAAAAATGATTTGTGTCAATCCGTTCGATCCGCTAAATCCGTGTTCCTTCGCTCATCCGCCTACCACCTCTTTATACCGCTTTTTATCCACGGCGTGTTCGCTGCGGGCGATGACCACGGTGGCCACGGTATTGCCGATCATGTTGGTGATGGCGCGGGCCTCGCTCATAAAGCGGTCGACACCCACCAGCATGCCCAGGCCTTCGATCGGGAGAACCTTGGTGGCCGTGAGCGTAGAGGCCAGGACCACAAAGCCGCTGCCCGTGACGCCCGCCGCCCCCTTGGAAGTCACGATGAGGATGCCCATGATGGTCAGCTGCTGGGCCAGCGAGAGGTCGATGTTGTACGCCTGGGCGATGAAAATGACGGCCATACTGAGGTAGATCGTCGTGCCGTCGAGGTTGAAGGAATAGCCGGTAGGGATGATGAGGCCCACCACGCTGCGCTCGCAGCCGGCATGTTCCAGCTTCTGCATGAGGTTGGGGAGCACGGTTTCGCTGGAGGAGGAACCGAGTACGATGAGGATCTCGTTGCCGATATAGCGCAGCAGCTTCCAGAGGCTGAAGCCATAGAGACGGGCGATGAGATTGAGTACCACGAATATGAAGAGCAGGGCCGTGGCATAGAAGGAGATCATCAGCAGGGCGAGGGATTTGAGGCTGCCGGCGCCGAACGTGGCCATGGTATAAGCCATGCCGCCGAAGGCGCCGATGGGGCTGAGGCGGATGATCAGCTTCAGCATGTTGAACAGCACCTGGTTCAGGTTGGTGAAGGTCTGGGTGATGCCCTTCCCCTTTTCGCCCAGCATCTTGAGGCCGACGCTGAACAGGATGGCGAAAACAAGGATCTGGATGATATCGCCCTGGGCGAAAGCTTCCACGATGTTCTTCGGCACGAGGTGGGTGATGAATTCGTGCCATTCGAAGGACTTCTCCACCTTGGGGGCAGCGCCGCTCACCGGCGTAACGCCGGCCCCGGGGCGCACAAGGTTGGCCACCACCAGTCCGATGAAGAGGGCCAGCGTGGTCACCACTTCGAAATAGATGAGGGCTTTGCCGCCGATCCGGCCTACGCGCTTCATCTCGCCGGCACCGGCGATACCGAGCACAACCGTAAAGAAGATCACCGGCGCGATCACCATCCGGATGAGGTTGATGAAAAGGTCGGAAAGCACCTTGGCCTCTTCCCGGATGCCGGGGAAATTGAGCCCGGCAATAATGCCCAGCACTATGCCGAGGATGACCTGGAAATAAAGGTGACGGAAAAGTTTCATTCCCCGGAAGATAGGGATTGGACCGAATTCGCGCACCAACCCGCGCCCGGCAAGGCTTTGCGCCCAATTTTCACATTTCGTCAATAATATTCCCGGCGCTTTTGCCGTCTATCATCTATAAAAATCAGAGGAGCGAATATGAAACTGAGAAGCCTGTTACCCCTTGCTGCCCTCGCCGGCCTGTTGCTGACGAGCTGTGCGAGTGTGGCGCATGTGGAAAAAGATGAAACCGTAAACTTCAGCAAGTACCGGACCTATGCCTGGGCCGAGCCCAAGGCCAATGATTCGGTAAAAACGCGCATCAACGACCTCACCGAAACCAAGATCCGGCAGGCGGTAGACGCCGAGATGTCGAAGCAGGGCTGGAAGGCCGTGAAGCATAACCCCGAC
>CBHWDR010000487.1:0-3280 GCA_966112575.1 uncultured Chitinophagales bacterium | reverse complement strand
CATACCATTTCTGATCTCTACCCGGTCGCCTTCCAGGCCGCACAGGCGATAAATAGCCACATAGGAACCCATAAAATCGTCGGTGATGTGAAAGGCTATGAAATCCAGCCGGCGCAGTGGCTGTTGTTTTTTGATCAGTACGATCTGCTCAAGCTGCAAGGTCGGCTGATTTGCGGTTGAGCCGATCGTGTACGTCTGAAGACTTCCCATCCTGCAGGAAACCAAGAAGAGCATTGCAATACAAATTGGTCGCACCATTAGCCTAGTTAGCACCAAAATAAGAAAAGCCGGGCTTCACCCGGCTCTATCTGCGAAATCCTCTAAATCTCCTAAATCAGCGATCAAAGTCTCCATTCCGCTTCATCTGCCGCTCCAGCACAAACGTGCCCAGCGGAAGAATGGAGGCGAAGCCGGCCTTGACCAGCCAGCTGAAGGGCTTATCCAGCTCATTGTACACTTTCAGCGCCAGTGCCAGGAAGGCCACAACCAGGGCGCCATGCACCCAGCCCGTTACCTGCACGGCCTCCGGCATTCCGGCAAAATACTTCAGCGGCATGGCAATGAGCAGCAGCACCAGGAAGGAGATGCCTTCGGCAATGGCCACGGTGCGAAAGGTGCGAAGTGTTCGGTTATTGGTCATAGATCCAGAAATCTATCTGCGTAATGATTTAGATCAGCGTAATCAGCGTTAGTAATTCACCACCTGCTCTTCGATAGCCGCGGGCAACTCCCGCCATTCATACTGCTGGTTGCGGAGCTGGGGCTCGAAGCCGGCCTCGCGGATCGCCTCCTGGATGGTGCGCGACGTGAAGCGGTGCGGGGCGCCGGCGGCGCTCACCACGTTCTCCTCGATCATGATGGAGCCGAAATCGTTGGCACCCGCCTGCAGGCAGAGCTGGGCTGTTTGCTTGCCCACCGTGAGCCAGGAAGCCTGGATGTTCTTCACATTGGGCAGCATGATGCGGCTGATGGCCACCATGCGGATGTATTCTTCGGGCGTGGTCAGGTTCTGCACGCCGCGGATGCGGGTGAGCAGGGTGTCCACGTCCTGGAAGGTCCAGGCGATGAAGGCCAGGAAGCCCTTGGCGCCCTCCGGCTTGCGGGACTGTACCTCGCGGATCTTCACCAGGTGCTCGAAGCGCTCGCGGATCGTTTCCACGTGGCCGAACATCATCGTAGCCGAAGTAGTAATGTTGAGCTTGTGGGCCTGGTGCATGATCTCCAGCCATTCGTCGGCCCCGCACTTGCCCTTGGAGATGAGGCGGCGCACCCGGTCGACCAGGATCTCGGCGCCGGCGCCCGGAAGGGAGTCCATGCCGGCCTCTTTCAGGGCCTTCAGCACTTCGTGGTGGGTCGACTTCTCCAGCTTGGTGATATGCGCCACCTCGGGTGGCCCGAGCGCATGGAGCTTGATGGTCGGGAACTCCTGCTTGATCTGGCGGAAGGTAGTCGTATAGAAATCCAGGCCCAGACCGGGGTGATGCCCGCCCTGCAGGAGGAGCTGGTCTCCGCCGTAGCGGATCGTTTCCTCGATCTTCTGCCGGTAGGTGGGCATGTCGGTGATATAGGCTTCGGGGTGGCCGGGAATGCGGTAGAAATTGCAGAACTTACAATTGGCGACGCAAACATTGGTCGTATTCACGTTGCGGTCGATCTGCCAGGTCACTTTGCCGTGGGGCACCTGCATCTTGCGCAGCTCGTTGGCCACGAACATCAGTTCGGTCAGCGGCGCGTGCTCGTACAGGAATTCGCCTTCCTCGATGGTCAGGAATTCGAAGCGGAGCGCTTTGGCGTAGAGTTCGGAGAGTTGCATGATCCGCAAAGGTAGGATGGGATCGTCGGTCGGAGACCGACAATTGTGAGACCCCGTTTGGAAAGGGCGGCGCGCTTCGCTTGCCGCTTAGAAAAAGCTCAAAAGGAAATAAGCTTCCGTGCGTATCTTAAATCAGCTTCTCTCCTTCCTGGATTTCACCGGCGAGCCAGCGAGCGAAGCAGCAAACAACCTCTGCCTTTTGTCTCCAGAATGATGAAGATGAAACGATTGCTTCTCTTTATACTGCTTTTGTGCGGCCTGCGCTCCGCGGCGCAGGAGGAATTCATCCGGCCTTCGGAGAAGCTCACCTCCTTTCCCTTCACCCAGATGACCGGGGGCGTGATCCTCCTCCAGGCCCGCTTCGACGCGTTCTCCGACACCCTCAACTTCATCTTCGACACCGGCAGCGGGGGCATCTCGCTCGACTCGCTCACCGCCGAGTACTTCGGACTCAAAGGCACGCCCTCCGACCGCACCATCCGCGGCATCGCCGGCATCCGCAACGTCAGCTTCCTCAACAACCGGAAGCTGCATTTTCCCGGGCTCACCGTTGACTCGCTCAATTTCCACATCAACGACTACTCCATTCTCAATGCCGTTTACGGCGAGCGGATCGATGGCATCATCGGCTATTCGGTGCTCAGCCGCTACATTGTGAAGATCGACTACGACTCGCTCCGGATCGAGTTCTGGACCAAGGGCTCGATGAAATACCCGCGGGGCGGCTTCATGCTGCGGCCGCTGATCTCCTCCATACCCGTGCAAACCCTGCGGGTACGCGATGAGAAGGCGGTCAATGCGCGGTTCCTCTACGATATGGGCGCCGGGCTCAACATGATGCTCAGCACCGATTTCCTGAAAGACAGCGGCCTGCTCCGTAAAAAACGGAAGTTCTTCGCCAAGGAGGCCGAAGGACTGGGTGGCAAGATCGATATGTCGATGACCGTGGTGCACGAGGTGCGCCTGGGGCCTTACCGGTTCAAGAATGTGCCGGTCTACGTGTTCGACGACACCTACAACATTACTTCCTATCCTTACCTCGGCGGGCTCATCGGCAACGACCTGCTGCGCCGGTTCAACGTGATCATGAACTACGAGCGGCGCGATTTCTACCTCACGCCCAACTCGCATTTCATGGAGCCTTTCGATTATTCCTACAGCGGCATGGAGCTGTATTATGAAAATGGGCGGATCGTGATCGGGGACGTGGCCCGGAACTCGCCGGCGGAAAAGGTTGGACTCAAGGAAGGCGATATCGTGGTGGCCATCAACAAGAATTTCGACCAGAACCTCCAGCACTATAAAGCGGCCATTCAAAGTGCCGGCGACCGCATCAAGGTGATCGTTTCTCGCGGCGGCGAGCTGAAGGAATTCGAGATCAAGGTGGTGAGCATCCTGAAAAGTCGCTGATCGCTGATGCGGAGATCGCTGATCGGTTTAAAGCAGAGAAACTTCTAAAGCGTTCTT
>CBHWDR010000486.1:0-3284 GCA_966112575.1 uncultured Chitinophagales bacterium | reverse complement strand
GCAAGTGCTTCTTATCGGGAGCAGTTGATGGAGGATCCGTCTGCACGCGCTTCCATTCTTGCAGCCGAACAGCGCGCATCACAAGTCCCGCTTCTTCGCGAATTTGGCGAAGGAACGGCTACGGTCATCCGGATACCGGTTGTGGTGCATATACTGTATAAAGAATCTTCCCAGAATATTTCCGATGCGCAGGTGCTGAGCCAACTTCGCGTGCTGAACGCCGATTTCGGCCGGCGCAATGCGGATACCGGGAACACGCCCGAGCGCTTCCGCGGCGTTGCCGGTTCGGTTCCCATCGAGTTCGTACTTGCCACGGTAGACCCCGAAGGACGTTCCACTACCGGTATCATCCGCAAGGCAACGAACAGCACGTATTTCTATTCCGACGACAGGATCAAGTACAGCGCCCAGGGTGGCGATGATGCCTGGGACAGCCGTTCCTACCTCAATATCTGGGTGGGCAATATGCGCGGTGTACTTGGATATTCCTCCGTCCCGGGATGCGCTGCCGATAAGGATGGGGTGGTGATCGCTGCCTCGGCTTTTGGTACCATCAACACGGCGGCGCCTTACCACCTCGGGCGGACCGCCATTCACGAAATTGGCCACTGGCTTGGATTGAAGCATATCTGGGGCGATACCTACTGTGGCGACGACGGCGTCAGCGACACGCCCCAGCAGGGCAATTTCACCGGGGGCTGTCCTACCGGCTTCCGCACCTCCTGCAACAATGCGGCTACCGGCGACATGTACATGAACTTCATGGACCTGACCAACGATGCCTGCATGAATATCTTCACCCGGGGCCAGCGCGACCGCATCCTGGCCGGTTTTACCACCGGTGGCTACCGTCGCTCGCTGCTGGAGAGCCGCGCCCTGGGCCAGCCCTGGAACGCAGAGCCCCTGCCCACCATTCCTACTCCGGATCACGACTTTCGGGCCTACCCCAATCCGGTTCGTGAAGGATTACAACTGAGCCTGGGCAGCAGCTGGCTCGGACAGCAGGTGGAGTTGGTGAACGTCAATGGCGTAGTGGTCAAACGCATCCGGCTTAGCTCGGCCTCCATGCAGCTGGAACTGGGTACGCTCACACCGGGCATCTACTTCCTGCGTGGGCAGGATGGAGAACACCGCATCCTTCAAAAATTGTTGAAATTATAAGCGCTCCCGCAGCATTCTGGCTACGTCCCGGGCAACCACCGGCGCGAGGGCAACGCCCATGCCGCTCATGCGCACAGCCGTGAAGATCCTTGGGCTGATGGCGCCAACGATCGGGCTCTTCTCGCCACCCATGGCCATGATCCCGGCCCATTCCTGCTCCACCTGGTAGTGGCCCCGGAAACGCGGGAGGATCACTTCTTCGAGGTAGCGCCGCAGGTGTGCCTGAATTGACTCGGTGGTCCTCATCTCAAGCGTCTGTTCGCCGGCAAAATCCTGGTTGCGCGCCCCGCCCAGCAGCACCCGGTTGCCCAGGTTGCGGAAATAATAATAGCCTTCGTCCGAATGGAATGTACCCTTCCAGGGTAGTCCTTCAATCGGTGAGGTGAGGAGCACCTGACCCCGGGCGGGTACGATGTCGAGATGCGGTACGAGCTGCTTGGCAAAGGCATTGGTACAAACCAGCAGGTAGTGCGCCGTGAATGCATGTCGATCCGTCCGGAGGCTGATCCCCTCCAGACCCTCGTTGTGTTCCAGGATCTCGGTACCGGTCAATACCTGCACGCCCATGCCCTGCACCCGCTGCAGGAGCGCCTGGAGCAGTTTACCCGAGTGCAGGTAGCCTTCGAGCTGGTTTCGGACCAGGTGGGAGGTGTTGCCGAATCCAAAAGATTCGATCTGCTCGTCGTCGAGCGCGTAGGTTGCCTTCTTGCCGGTGATCGGTGCGAAGAGGGAATTTATGTAGGCCGCCTGTTCTTCCAGTTGCTCCTTGCTGCTGCCGGCGCCCGGGTCGTAGAGCTCATAGCCGCCGCAAAGCTCGAAGTCGATCTGGCCGGCATCGAAATATTTGGTGATCCGTTCGAGTCCTTTGAAACGCATTTCCACCAGCTCCAGCATCTTGTCGGTGCCCATGCTCCGGGCATCGGCCACCACTTCACTCAGGCTGCCGAAACAGGCAAAGCCGGCGTTCCGGGTACTCGCGCCCGTAGGTATCCAGCCCCGCTCCAGTACCGTAACCTTCAGCTTCGGGTTTTTCTTCTTGAGAAAGAAGGCCGACCAGAGGCCTACGAAGCCGCTGCCCGCTATGATCACGTCCTGCGGAGCGAAAAAGCTCTCTTTTTCCCAGATGGAAATTTGCATGCTTCGAAATTAGGGAATGGGCAATAGGGAATAGGCAATAGTGAATTGGCAATAGGCAGAAGGCAATAGGGAATAGGGGCTGCTCAATAGGAGTAGTGTTGTTCTAATGAGCCACGGTTAACCTTGGCCCTCAATGACAAGAACCGTCTTCCAGTTCAGGCAACTCCATTGCCCACTGCCCACTGCCTATTGCCCTGCCTACTGCCTTCCTCGCAGCTCGGCTTTTAACGTCCTCTTTCAAATCCCGGTGCTATTTTACAGGCACAAAACTCCACTATGAAAAAAACACTGCTACTCCTCACCCTTGGAACAGCCGTTTCCTTCGGCGCCCAGGCGCAATTCAAGAACCTCATCAAGAAAGACTCCACCGGCAAGTCCGGGGTGGAAAAGCTGATCGGCAAGAACACGGGCAGCAGCTCGGGCCTGAGTGCGGAAGAAGTGGCGAAAGGCCTGAAAGAAGCCCTGAGCGTGGGCGCCAATAATGCCGGCAGCAAGCTCTCCGCTGTTGACGGCTTCTTTAAAGATGCGGCGCTGAAGATCCTCATGCCCCAGGAAGCGCAGAAAGTGGAGAAGAAGCTCCGCCAGCTGGGTATGGGCAAGCTGGTCGACGATGCCATCCTGGCCATGAACCGCTCGGCGGAAGACGCCGCCAAGAGCGCCGCACCCATTTTCGTCAATGCGATCAAAGGCATGAGCATCCAGGATGCCTTCGGGATCCTGAAAGGAAACAATACGGCGGCGACTGATTACCTGAAAGGAAAGACCACGGCCGAGCTGACCGCAGCTTTCCGTCCCGTGATTGAGCAGTCCCTGCAAAAGACCAATGCCACCAAATACTGGAACACGCTGTTCTCTGCCTACAATAAGGTGAGCACCGACAAGGTCAATCCGGACCTCGCCGCCTATGTCACCGAGCGATCGCTTTCCGGTATTTTCTTCCAGGTCGGCCAGGAAGAGCAGAAGATCCGGAAAGACCCAATGGCCCG
>CBHWDR010000485.1:0-3302 GCA_966112575.1 uncultured Chitinophagales bacterium | reverse complement strand
ATCGATGGAGTACTGGAAGGGACCGGCGCCATTGGTCGTGGTCACCGTGATGGTACCGTTCGTAGCGCCGTTGCAGGAAGTAGGTGTGGCAGCGGCAGTAGCGGTAAGCGCCGGCCCGGCCGCGATCGTGGCCGGAATAGCGGCCGAAGTACAGCCTGCACCGTCTTTGATCACGAAGTTGTGGGCGCCTGAAGTGAGCCCGGTGAAAGAAGCCGAAGACCCGAAGGCGCCTCCATCTACCGAGAAGGTAAAGGGCGCATTGCCATTGGTGGGCGTGAGCGTGGCGGTACCGTCGGCGGCCGTATTGCAGGAGGTGGCCGTATTCGTAACGGTGCCGGTGAGTGCCGGTCCTACAGCAACGGTTACCGGGATCGGGGCCGAGATACAGCCGACATTGTCCTTGATCACCACGCTGTGGTTACCCGAAGCCAGGCCGGTGAAGCTGCCTGTGGCACCAAATGCGCCGCCGTCGATCGAATAGGTATAAGGAGCCACACCGTTGGTCGGGGTGACCGTGATGGTGCCATTGGTAGCGCCATTACATGAGGTGGCGCCGCTGGTGGCAGTACCCGTGAGGGCTGCGCCCACACCCACCGTAACCGGGATGGGCGCGGAGATGCAACCGGCGCCATCGGTCACGACGACCGTATGCGCACCGGCAGCAACGTTGCTGAATACATTCGAAGGCTGCGCGGTGCCACCGTCCAATGCGTAGGTATAGGGACCGGCGCCGTTGGAAGGGGTCATCGTAATGGTGCCGTTGTTCACGCCCGAGCAGGAGGCTACCGTGGATGCCGCTGTTGCCAGCAGGGCGTTGCCCTGGGTAACCGTGGCGGAAATGGGCTGCGAGGTACAACCGGCGCCGTCTTTCACCACCACCGAATAGGTACCCGGCGCGAGGTTGGAAATGGTGGTGCCGGTAACAAAGGTCGCCCCGTTAAGGGAATATTGGTAAGGACCACTTCCCGAGGTGGGGTTGATCGTAATGCTGCCGTTGTTCACGCCGGCGCAGGAGGTACCCGAAGCGGCGAGGGTGGCGGTAAGGCTGCCCGAAGAAGTGGGCACCGTGGTGGTCAGGTTCACATAACAGCCCTGGGCATCTTTCACCCCTACCAGGTAGGTACCGGGAGGCAGGTTGCCAAACACGTTCGTGGATCCGTATGCGCCGTTGTTGATATTATAGGTGTAGGGCGTCGTTCCCGTTGTGGGCGTAACCGTCAGCGAGCCATTGGCCGCACCGGCGCAGGAAGGCGGGTTGGCCGAAACCGTAGCCTGGATCGGCGGACCCTGGATCACCTGCACCTGGTAGTTGGTGAGCACGCAACCGCTGTTGTCCTTCACACCAATGAGGTAGATCCCCGCGGGCAGGTTGGTGAACGTATGGCCGTTGCCGGTATTGGAGGGCGTCCATGCGCCGTTGTTGATCTGGAACTGGAAGGGCGCCATGCCGTTGTTGGGCGTAATGCCGATCTGCCCGTTGGCCGCCCCGGTACAGGAGGTGGCCGTCACGTTGGGCGTCACGCTCAGCACCCCGCTGGAGGCAACCGTAACCGTCATGTCCTGGGTACAGCCACCGGCGGAGGAAATGTTGATCGTATAGGTTCCGGCCACCAGGCCGGTGAAGGTATAGGTCTGGGCATTTACCGAGATGGGCGTGCCGCCATTGAGCGTGATCGTATAGGGAAGCGCACCGGCCCCGGGCGGGATGTTCACCGTGATCGAGCCGTTCGGGCCACAGGCCGCGGCCGTAGTGGTGTTGGTAGCCTGGAGACCTGCGGTCTTGTTTACCGTCACCGTGTCGGTAGAGATGATCTGTGAGGACGCATCGGAGCAGGAAGAAAAATAAGTTTTGATGATGTACTGCCGTGTCGGCACCGTCTGGCAAACGTTGCCAAGGGTCACGTCCAGTAGTCCGGGAACCGTGGTGGCGGTATCAGCGGCAGTGGTTGTCGACAACAGGGTCATCGACATGTCGTATAGCTCGGAGCGCACAAAGCGCGAAACCGGGCCGGAAGGAACGAAGCGGTAGCCGGTATTGCTCTCTTCCCACACAGTTGCATTCTTGCCGGCAACCGGGTTGGCCTTGGTTGCATCTTTCTGCAGGCCGAGGATGGCCAGGTTGCCATTCCAGGGGCTTGCATCGTTATCGTTGGTTTTGTCCTTGATAAACACATCGATGATACCGGTCGACTCATACATCACGATCTGGGAGGTGTTGATCTGCGCGTTCTGCCCGAACAGGGCGATGCGGTAGAAATTCACCACCAGCTTGCGGCAGGGCGCCGTACCCTCCAGTCGCCATTCGATCTTACGGTCGGCCGGTGAGGAGAAACTGTTGGGATTGATATCATGATAAGGGCTCATGATACTGTACTTGGGATACTTCGGCCCGCTCTGATCGGAACAGGTGCCGGTTCCCACAAAGGGGATCGGAGTGGCCACGCCGCTGGCATTCTGAATGCGCCAGGCATTGCCGCAACTGGCATTGGTCACATCAAACGTTACCACACCGTTGGATCCCACTACGAACTGGGTAAACGTAGAATCGTAAAAGCAGAAGGAGAACGGGAGGCTGTATGCGGTGCTGAACTGGTCGTCGTTATAGATCGAGGTGACCTCCGTAGCAGTGGGGGAGGTATACGCCAGAGGCGCAAAAGGTATGCTCACCGGAATGTAATCAGAGGAAGACTTCAGGTGGGGAACCTTGAATTTCAACTGGGTACAGTTAACACCGCAGGGAAGGTTCAAAACTGTTCCGTTCAGTCCGGAGGACAGGCAGTTTTGGGATTTCGATGAATGGGCAGCAAGTAAAAAGAACAGGAAAGGCAGCAGCCGAAGGACGTGTCTCATAAGCACTGTAGCAATAAAATGACGGGTAAATTACGCCGTTCAATTTAGGCTTTTTTTCACAGCTGACCTTCCTGCGGCGGCAGAAAACACCCCCGAAAGGGGGAAATCAAGTAGAATTACGAGGGCTGCTCCGTTTCGAAACGCTCCACAGAATCGATGCCGGGCAAGGACTTCAGGCGGCGCACCAGTTCATCCAGTTCTTCCTTGTCGTGCACGAACAGCTTGATCGCGCCTTCGAACACTCCTTCCCGCGATTCGATCGTGATCGCCGAGATATTCATCTTCAGGTCGCCGGAAATAATGGTGGTGATCTTGTTCACCACGCCCACATCGTCCATGCCGATGATCCGCACCCCGGTAAGGAAGGAGATCTCCTTGTTCTTGGCCCACTTGGTCTTCACGATCCGGTGGCCATAGTTGGCCAGCAGCTTGGCCGCGTTCGGGCAGGTCGT
>CBHWDR010000484.1:0-3306 GCA_966112575.1 uncultured Chitinophagales bacterium | reverse complement strand
GTTGTTGTACAAAAATTTCGTGCGGTACATGGGCATCACCACTTTCGCCTTCTGCCCGAGTTCATTCAGGTATTTGGGCAGGGCGCCCGCCACATCGCCTAAACCACCGGCCTTGGCCACCGGAAAACATTCTGCCGATACATGTATTATCTCCATAGCTGTTGCTCTCGGTTTTGAAGTTAGCCCAATTTTGTTTTCAACAAATCCACACGCCTAATTTTTCATTTGTGGAAAGGTGGTATTTTCAGCACTTAAATCATCAAACCAGAAAGGCTATATGAGTCAAAAAACAAAATGGTCGCAATTCGGTGTACTGATCTCCGTGTTTTTCTTCTGGGGATTCGTGGCAGCGAGTAACGACATCCTGATCCCCGTGTTCAAGGAAAAACTCACGCTCACCCAGGCACAGTCGCAAATGATCGCCTTTGCCTTCTATGTGGCGTACACGGTGGGTTCCCTGATCTATTGGGGACTCAGCAAAGCCAGTGGCGGCGACATCCTCAACCGGATCGGCTATAAGAATGGCATCGCCATCGGCCTGGTCATCTCCGCACTCGGCACGCTCCTCTTCTACCCGGCGGCCAACTCCGCCTCTTTTGGTCTGATGATCTCCGGTCTCTTCATCGTTGGCCTTGGCTTCTCGCTGCAGCAAACGGCGGCCAACCCCCTCGCCATCGTCATGGGCGATCCGCGCACGGGCTCGCAGCGCCTGAGCATGGCCGGTGGGGTCAACAACTTCGGCACCACGATCGGACCGGTACTCGTAAGCTATGCCATCTTCGGAAGCGTCGCGGGCGAAGCAAAGAAAGTGGCGGATATCGGCGCGGTGAAAGTACCCTATCTTATCCTCGGCGCGGCCTTCATCCTCGCAGCGATCGTATTCAAGTTCTCCTCGGTTCCCAATAAGATCGAACCGGTGGCCGACCAGGGCGACCTGGAATTTGAGAAAGAAGTATCCAAGGTCGCCACACCTACCGACGTGACCAGTCACTATAAGGTGAACCGCAAGAGTGCCCTCGGCTATTCGCAGCTCTGGCTGGGCATGGTAGGCATCTTCGTTTATGTAGGTGTGGAGGTGGCCACGGCTGCCAACCTGCCCGAATTCATGAAGCAGCATGTGCGCACCGACGACGGACAGCCCTTCCCTACCGAGAACATTGCCCCCTTCGTGTCCCTGTTTTGGGCCAGCCTGATGATGGGCCGTTGGACCTCATCGGTGGGCGCCTTCAACGTGAGCGCCAGCGCCAAGTCGATCCTGCGCTTCATCATGCCCTACCTCGCCTTCGGTGTTTTCCTCCTGGTGAACAAGATCGCCAATCATGACATCACGCCTTTTTATATCTATGCAGCCGTCATCCTTGCACTGATCATCGGCGACCTGCTGAGCCGCGGCAACCCCGCAAGGCAACTGCTGATCTTCTCACTCTTCGGCATCACGGCCCTGTTGATCGGCATGCTGGCCGATGGTATGGTGAGCGTATACGCCTTCACCAGCGTAGGCCTCTTCTGCTCTACCCTCTGGCCCTGTATCTTCACCCTGGCCATTGCCGGACTCGGAAGGCATACCAACGAAGGCTCTGCCTTCCTGATCATGATGATCATGGGCGGCGGCTTCATCTCCCTGCTGCAGGGCTGGCTCGCCGGACCGAACCTCCTGGGTATCCAGGCTTCGTACATCGTTGGCGTGCTTTGCTTTGCCTACCTCGCCTTCTACGCCGTGCGGGCCCAGACCATCCTGAAAGCCCAGGGCATCGATTACGACACGCAAACCGCAGGAGGACACTAATTAACGACTATGATCGACCTATCAAGTGAATACGCCATCGGCATTGATATCGGTGGCACCAATACCAAGTACGGGATCGTTAATCACCGCGGTGAGATCCTCGAGAAGGGCGAATTGAAAACCGATGCTTATCCGAAGATCGAAGACTTCATCGATGCGCTCTACGACGCCCTCATGCCCCTCGTCGACGGCAACTGCAAAGACGGGAAAGTGAAAGGCATCGGCGTGGGTGCACCGAACGGAAATTATTATACCGGCACCATCGAGTATGCGCCCAACCTGCACTGGAAGGGCATCATCCCGATGACGAAGCTCATCACCGAGCGTTTTGGCCTTCCTTCGGCATTGACCAACGATGCCAACGCGGCTGCCGTTGGGGAAATGAATTACGGTGCCGCCCGCGGCACGCGCGACTTTATCATGATCACCCTGGGCACCGGTGTCGGCAGCGGCATCGTCGCCAATGGCCAGCTGATCCTGGGCCACGACGGTTTCGCCGGTGAGCTCGGACATGCCACCATCATCCCCGGCGGTCGCCTCCACTGGTCCACCGGCCTGCGTGGTTCGCTGGAGTCCTATTGCTCCGCAACCGGCATCGTGCTGACGGCAAAAGAACTGCTGGCGAAGGATGATACGCCCAGCACCCTCCGGAAGGTGGACCCCGAGAAACTTGATTCCAAAGCGATCTATGAATGCGCGATCGCCGGAGATGCGATGGCCAAAGAAGTATACCGCTTCACTGGCGAGGTACTCGGACTGGCCCTGGCCAATTTCGTCATGTTTTCCTCGCCCGAGGCGATCGTGCTCTTCGGAGGCGTGATCAAAGCCGGTGACCTCCTGCTGCAGCCCACCCGCGAGCACATGGAGAAAAACCTGCTGCCCATCTTCCAGAATAAAGTGAAGCTCATTCTTTCCGAGCTGAAGGAAGCCGATGCGGCGATCCTCGGCGCAAGCGCGCTGGTTTGGGAGATCAGGGATTAAAAATCAAAAGTCAATCCCGACGCGTCGGGATCAAAAACGCTCGCTTTGAAGCGACCCTTTTTTGCTATTGGATCACAAATAAAGAAATGGATTCAAAACAGACAAAGGAAACTCCAGCCTCTGTGCCTCTGTGTCTTGGTGTCTCCGTGTTAAAAAAAATATGTCGATGACGCTATTTCCGGAGGCGGATCTCGAAGACGGCCGGAACGCCTCTTTTGACCTTATCGGAGGGGCGGATGGTTTCCTTGCCGTTGACGAGCAGGCAGGAGGAGCCGCCGCCGTCGAGATTGATGCCTTCCACACAACCCAGGTCTTTCAGGATCTCGGCTTCCTGGGTGAGCGTGGCCCCGGAGGCTTCCGGGTTGCGCCCTTCCACCATCAGGATGATCAGCTTTCCATCGCGCGTAACGCCCATGGCTGTGCGCGGATGCTTGTCGTTGATGGCCTTGCCCGGAAAGCGCCACTCTTCATCGTTGGTTACCTGGACCTTCCCATCCTGCAGGAGGGCCGGGCCGCCTCCAACTGCCGTGCGCACCATC
>CBHWDR010000483.1:0-3322 GCA_966112575.1 uncultured Chitinophagales bacterium | reverse complement strand
AAACGAAAGAACAACAGGCTCGTAGCGTTCCCGGTCGAGGTTCTCAACCAGGCTCAGCAGGTAGCTTTCACCGCCTCCGATCTTGCCTTGGCGGATGCCTTCCAGTATGCGGATCTTTTTCGGGGTACCTTGACTCACGTGAATGTTTTACGCCAGTTCTTTCTTTTTCACCTGCCAACCGTCGGGCAGTTTTTCGGTGATCTCGATGTTGTCGAATTCCTGCGAGGCACGGGCGCCTACGCGCTTGGCCCAGGTGGCCATGCGGCGGATGCCTTCGGTCAGGTCGATACCCGAGTTGGCGTCTTTTCCAAAGATGCCGTGGGCCTTGGTATGATCCGAATAGGCGTGCAGCACTTCATTACGAGCCGAGAGATACTTGATGTTGGGCTCCACACCGAACTCGGCGCTGACCACGGTGGCCAGTTCGTTCACCGAATAAGGCTTGTCGGCGCCGATGTTGAACACCTGGTTATAAGATCCGGGCACCTCCACGCACTTGGCGATAGGGATGGCCACGTCATCGATGTAAGAGAAGGCGCGGGTCTGGGTACCGTCGCCAAAGATGGTGAGCTGCTTGCCCTGCATGATCTGGTTCATGAAGATGCCGATCACGTTGCGGTACTTGTCGCCGATGTTCTGGTTTTCGCCATACACATTGTGGGGGCGGAAGATCACGAAGTTCAGTCCGAACATCTCGTGGGCGGCCTTCAGGTCCATTTCCACGGCATACTTCGATACGCCATAGGGATCTTCAGGCTGGGGCACGGTGGCCTCGGTCATGGGCAGCTGTCCGGCGCCGTAAACGGCGATGGAAGAGGTAAAGACAAAGCACTTCACCTTATGCTTGATCGACTCATTGATGAGGTTGATGGAGCCCACCAGGTTGTTGTTGTAGTTGAACCGGCGGATGAAATGCGACAGGCCTTCGGCCGCGTAGGCAGCCAGGTGATATACGTAGGTGAACTGGTAGCGGGTGAACAGCTCCTCCACGAGCGTCTCGTCGTACACCGAACCTTTTACGAAGGTGGCGCCTTCGGGGATGTGGTCTTCAAAGCCGCCGCTCAGATCGTCCAGCACCACCACGTCGAAGCCCATATCCAGGCAATGGCGCGTAACATGGGATCCGATAAAACCGGCACCGCCGGTAACCAGGACTGTCGTTTTCATATACACTTATTTGTAGTTATCGTTAATGATTAAAGTTTTTCCATCCATTGGTTATAACAGAGCTGGAACATGAGCACCTGCCAGAGCTTCTGGTAGTTCACCTTACGGCCGGCCAGGTATTCATCACGCAGCTTTACAATGGGAGCGGGGGCGAATACGCCGGTCTTGGCCAGCGAGGCTTCGCTGAGATAATATTTGAGCTGTTCTTTCAGCTCTTCGCGGAACCAGACCATCAGCGGGGCGATAAAGGGCCGCTTCGGGCGTTCCATGAGCTCTTTGGGAATATAGCGGTGAACCACCTGCTTCAGCAGCCACTTGTTCACGCCACCGCGAATTTTAAAAGAAGACGGCAGCTGGGCCAGGTACTCGATCACGCGGTGATCAAGCATGGGCTCGCGGCCCTCGAGGCTCACCGACATCGTCGCACGGTCCACCTTTACGAGGTTGTTGTCGACGAGGAAGGTTTTGTAGTCAATAGCAAGCAATCGGTTGGTGATGCCATCGTTATGCTCCAGCTTATTGCCGTCTTCAAAATAGGTATGATAACGGTCGAAAGGCTTGCCCAGGAAGGATTCCACCTCTTTCTCCGTAATGTACTGGCTGATGTATTTTACCGCTGCCACCGGGTCGTGGCTTTTCCAGATCTGGCGCATCTTCTCATAGCGCGTGCTGAAATTATACTGGCGGTTGAAATAGGGGATGTGCTCGGGGTTGATCAGCGACATGGTGCCGCTCAGCATCGACTGCAGGGCCACCGGCAGCTTCGTCGTATATTTTTCGGCCTGGTTGAACTTGTTGTAGCCACCAAAGATCTCGTCGCCGCCATCGGCGCTGAGGGCCACGGTCACCTGCTTGCGCGCCAGCTGGCTCACCAGCACCGTTGGCACCGTGGAGTTGTCGGCAAAAGGCTCGTCGTAGATCTCCGGCAGGTGTTGCAGCACGCCGGCAGCTTCATTGGCCGTGAGGTACCATTCGGTATGGTCGGTGCCGAGGTGGTTGGCGATCTTCTTCGCCTCGGGCGCCTCGTTGAATTCATTTTCGTTGAAGCCGATGGTGAAGGTCTTCAGCTTTTCGGTGCGGCCCGTTTGCAGCAAGGCCGCTACGGAAGAAGAATCGTACCCACCCGAAAGGAAGATCCCGACCGGTACGTCCGCCACCATCCGGTACTCGTAAGCGCTCTTCAACAGCTTGTCGGTCTGCTCGATCGCATCTTCATCCGTGATGGAGATCTTGGGCTTGTTGTAATGATCCACCACATCCCAGTACTTGTGCAGCCGCTCTTCTTTCGTCTTCAGGTTCAGCACGAGCATGTGGCCCGGCAGCAGCTTGTGGGTGTTGTGAAAGATGGTATGCGGGGCGGGGATATAGCTGAATTGCAGGAAGAGCGCCAGGGCGTTGGTATCGATCTTCTTCTCGAAAGCCGGGTGCTGGTACAGCGCCTTCAGCTCCGATCCGAAAAGCAATACATCATCCTTGCGGTAATAGTACAGGGGTTTTACACCCGCGCGGTCGCGGATGAAGATCACTTCCTGCCGGGCGCGGTCGTAAAGGGCGATAGCAAACATGCCGATGAACTTCTGCACCACGTCCAGTCCCCAGCAGTGATAGCCTTTGAGGATCACCTCCGTGTCGGACCAGGACTTGAATTCGTAGCCTTTTTCCTCGAGTTCCTTGCGGATCTCCTTGAAATTATAGATCTCACCATTGAAGTCAACCGTGAAATCATTGAAATGCATGGGCTGATGGCCAAGAGGAGAGAGGTCCAGGATCGACAGGCGGCGCTGGCCGAAGCCGATCGAGGCGGCCGCATCGCGATAGACCTCATAGCCCGCATCGTCGGGGCCACGGTGGGTCATCGCATCGGTCATGCGACGCAGGACATCTTCTTCGGAGGATTTTCGGAAATCAACAAAACCGGCAATGCCACACATGCGACTTAGTTAAAAGTGATCTTCCGGTTGAAATGCCACAGGATGCCTTTCCAGAAATTGCGCAGGTGTTGTTTCTGCCCTTTGATCAGGAAGGTGGCTGTGTTCTTCGGTACCGTGAAGAGCGTGAAATAGGAAAGGAATACCAGGAACTGGGGGGTCGATACGTTTCTGCGCATGTAAAGAATGCGGTTCTTCGTGTGGTAAAACGTCTTGAAGGGACTGGA
>CBHWDR010000482.1:0-3324 GCA_966112575.1 uncultured Chitinophagales bacterium | reverse complement strand
CGTTACCGGCTACAACGTGGTAACCCTGCCCAACCCCGGCCTCTCCTGGGAGTTCACACGTACGCTCAACATCGGCCTGGACTTCGGCCTGTTCAGCAACCGGATCACCGGCGCCATCGAGTGGTATGACTCGCAGACCGATGACATCCTTTACAATGTGAACCTGCCCGTGACCTCCGGCGTGGCCGGCGCCTTCCCGACCAACGTAGGCAAGATGTCGAACAAGGGTATGGAATTCACCATCTCCTCCACCAACATCAGCACCAAGTCGGGCTTCACCTGGAGCACGGACCTGAACCTTTTCTACAACCGCAACAAGATCCTGAAACTGAGCAACGACGTGAACCAGGATATCGGCAGCCAGCTCTTTGTCGGCTACCCGATGTCGGCCATCTTCGATTACAACAAGCAGGGCATCTGGCAAACGAGCGAAGCCGCGCAGGCCGCACTGTACGGTGCGCGTCCCGGTCAGCTGAAGCTGCAGGATTACAGCGGCCCCCAGGGCAAGCCTGATGGCGTGATCAACTCCACCTACGACCGTTACGTGATCGGTGATGGGGATGCAGATCTGCAGGGCGGCCTCACCAACCGTTTCGGCTTCAAAGGCTTCGACCTGTCCACCGTGCTTTATGCCCGCTTTGGCGGTATGGTCATCAGCCAGATCCACCAGCCTTTCGCTTCCTATCTCACCACTATGGACGGTCGCCGCAACGGCCTTAAAGTGGACTACTGGACACCTACCAACCCGTCCGACTGGTTCCCCATGCCGCAGCAGACGATCAGCAATGTGAATGATGCCTGGTCAACGCTGGGTTACTATGACGGAAGCTTTATCAAGCTGCGCAGCATCAACCTTGGTTATACGTTCAACAAGCGGCAGCTGAAGAGCGTGGGCGCCCAGTCGTTCCGCCTCTACTTTACGGTGGACAATGTGGCCATCCTCGCTTCGCCTTATTACAACAAGACGGGCATCGATCCGGAAGGAACCGGCGTCGGCAGCCAGGGTGTTTCCAACCCGGGCAATATCCGCGGCAATGGCCGGGGCAACGGCACCATCACCATCGGCCTGGCGACACCGCCCCGCAGAACCTTCACCGTTGGCGCTAACCTCACACTTTAATCGAAAAAGAAACTGTTATGAAAATCCTTCATAAACTTTTTATCGC
The DNA here is from genome assembly GCA_966112575.1 of uncultured Chitinophagales bacterium. Lineage (GTDB taxonomy): Bacteria > Bacteroidota > Bacteroidia > Chitinophagales > Chitinophagaceae > Flavisolibacter. The sequence continues at coordinate 2,158 of CBHWDR010000482.1, read as the reverse complement.
TTCACTTGCCGCGGCTGTTGTAACCGGAAGCGGCTGTTCCAAGAAACTGGAAGAGAAACCCTATACGGTGTTCTCTCCCGATTACTTCCGCACGGCAAGCGGCTTCCAGAGCGGTCTCAATGCTGTTTATTCCGGGCTTCGTTACCTCTACGGGCCGGAGGGCGCCGTGGCCCTGGGAACTGTGGGTACCGATGAATTCACGTTTGCCGAGCAGCCCCGCAACGGGGCCGGCGGTACGCAGGATTTCCTGGCCATGGGCCGCTACACGCTCGATGCGTCGAACGGCTCCATCCTCACGCCCTGGAACCGCAGCTTCAACAACATCAACCTCGCCAACGCACTGGTGGACTTTGCACCATCGGTGCCCATGAGCGATGCGGAGAAGAACCCGCTACTGGGAGAAGTGCGTTTCCTGCGCGCCCTCTATTACCTCAACCTGGTGCAGTATTTCGGCGCCGTGCCGCTGGACCTCGGAAGCGGCGAGCTGAAGTTCAACCAGGCCCCCTTCCAGGGATTCAATCGCCTGCCGACCGACCAGCTGCTGGTGAAGAATTACGAAGCCATCATCAATGATCTGATCTTCGCTACACAGAACCTTCCCGACAAGCGTCCCGCCGGCGCGTTCAAAGCTGCCAAAGCCGCCGCGTTTCATATGCTGGCCAAGGCTTACCTGCACCGTGCGTACTCCGCAGCCAAGAAGCCCGATGATTTTTCGAAAGCTTCCGCTGCTGCCATGCAGGTGATCAATAACCTCGGCCTTTACGGCGCTGCCCTGCAGCAGAACTATGCGGACGTGCACCGCCCGGGCAACGATTACAACTCGGAGATCCTCTTCTCCATCGAGCGCCTGCCCGGCAATTTCGGTGCGAACGAAGTGCCGAATCCCACGGGTATAGGTGGTGGTAAAGGTGTGGATGCTGCCAATGATTTTTGTGGCGACTACACCGCAGTGCGCGCCCCGCTCAACTCTTCGGGTACGCAACCGGTGGGCACGCGTACGGTGCAGTATGGCCGCCCGATCCGTCGTTTCTGCCCCACGCCCTGGCTCTACAACGTAGCGTTTGCCGATAAGGTAAACGACAGCCGCTATGAAGGTTCGTTCCGCACCGTGTATATCGCCTCGGTTACCGGCGGCGGATTCACGGCCGGTGTAGATACCGCTTTCGTAATGGCCCTTACCAACGGGATCGCCGACTCGCTGAATGGAGTAATGCCTGCCGGTCCGCGCCTCAAGCCTTATCGCGTGATCGCTCCCCGTGAGTTCTACTTCGTGGGTGGCTCGGTAGATCCTGCGATCACCCGCAACATGTATCCCAGCATCTCCAAATTTGAAGACCCGGCGAAGCTGGACCCGAACAATGCTGGCACCCGTCCCTTCCCCGTGGCCAAGCTGAGCGAGACCTACCTGCTCGCGGCAGAAGCAGCGCTGGGTGATGGCCGCCCGGCCGATGCCCTGCCCCTGCTCAATGTGCTGAAGCTGCGTGCGGCCTTCCGCCCGGGGCTGACGCCTGCGGAGGTGACCAACCGCTACAATGCTATCCGGGTAACGACTGCGGCCCAGGTGACGCTCGACTTTATCCTTGATGAGCGTACCCGCGAGCTGGCAGGCGAGTGCATGCGCTGGCCCGACCTCGCCGTTCGCGGCAAGCTGGTGGAGCGTGCCACGCTGTACAACACCGACGCGGCAACCGGCATTCGCCCCTTCCACGTACTGCGACCGATCCCGAAAGATCAGCTCGATCGCGTGGCCGACCCTAACAAAGCCCAGTACCAGAACACCGGTTATTGATCAACTCAAACGTAAAGCATCATGAAAAATAAACTCAGCGTTTTCGGGATCCTGCTGGCAGCGCCGGCGATCTTCCTGGCTTCGTGTAAGAAAGATGTAAGCACCGGCATCCTCAATACCGGCAGCTTTACCGATACGAGCGCGGTCCTGAAGGACCTTGCCGACTTCCCGATCGGCACTGCGATCGGTTATACGCCCATGCTCAATGACCCCACCTATGCCGCGATCGCCAGGCGCGATTTCGACATCGTGACCTTCGAATACCACATGAAGCACGGGGCTATCGTACAGGACAACGGCAACTACAATTTTGCCAATGCCGACGCGCTTGTTGCGGCAGCGGGCAACCTCGAGATCTTCGGACATACC
>CBHWDR010000481.1:0-3324 GCA_966112575.1 uncultured Chitinophagales bacterium | reverse complement strand
CTCAAAACCATCGGCAAGCACTTCGTAGGCGGTGATGTCCGTCGACGGGTCGGAAAGCAGGATCTCTCCGGTGCTGCGCAGGATCTCATCGGCCGTATTGCCGGCGTATTCCGGGTGTGCAGCACGTGCCGTGAATTTTCGTAACAGATTCAGCGCATCGAAGATCTCGTTCACCGAGTCCGGCGCGAGGTAATCGTAATCAATGTGCTGGATGCGTTCCTGGCGCTTGTCGCGGTCGACGTATTTGCCCGAGTTGCGTGCAAGCGCATAAAGGATGTAGAGGAACCAGTAAGCCGGCATGATCATCAGCCGGTCGCTGGCGGTATCGTTGCTCACGAGGCTGAAAGGAAGGGGGATGTTCAGTTCGGCCGGGTAGTCGCCCTTGGCCAGTAGGGTGAAGCTGGCAAAGCGGGAATTGTGCTTCAGGCTGACGCATAGCCCGGGCCAGAAGCCCCTCGAGGCCAGCATTTCGCCATCCGCTGCACGGCTGTTGTGGTTGGAGCCGATGGTGGCGCCGGCTGCGATATTGCTTTGCCCCATCACCACGGCTGCACAGAGAAAAGAATTATTGTGGTGTTGCTCGTGGGCAGGGAAGATGAGCGAGTTCAACACCTCGCAGCAGGAAATGGTAGAGTTGTTGCCCAGAAAGGAGTTGATCAGGCGCGCACCGTATTTCAATTGCGAATGTGAGGCCATGAAAAAGCGCACGGCCTTTACGCCATAGAAGATACGGCAACCCTTGCTGATGATGCCGTTCACCAGTTCACATCCTTCACCGATCTGCGAAGTGGCGCCCTCCTCGGAATTGATGGTGAGGTTCTTCAGCTTGTTGGCGCCCTTGATGTAGGCATGGCTGCCCACCCACACGTCCTTGATGATGGCGGTATTCTTAATTACCGTGTAGTCGCCGATCTTGCCGTAATAGCCTCGGAGGTTATCGAATTTTTTCTCCGTGAACTCCTTGAAGCGGTCCATCAGTTTCTTGTCGCCGCGGTATTTCGACCAGAGCCAGGCATCCCCGGGGAGCATGCCGTTGAAGGGAAGGATCTTGCGACCCGCATTCTCGTTGCAGATCTCGACCCAGATGCGAACCGATTCATCCTCGCCCTGCTTGATGATGCCGTTGCCGAACTTGGAATGATCGGTCACATGGAGCTCGTTGATGTTGAGGAGCATCACTTCATTGCCGATAATGTAGTGCGACATGTAGTTGACATTGTTCACCACCACATTGTCGCCGAAATCGCAGCTGATGATGGTGCTGTTGTAAAGGCCAACGGGCATGGTCACATTGTGGTAACGGACAGCGATGGTCTCGAGCTTGCCGATGCGCACGAGCCCGAAGAACTTGCAGTTCTTCACCAGCTCGGGGTTGAAGGCATCCGACACGTGGATGTTGTTCCAGTTGTCGGAGGTATTGTTGTTGCGCACCAGTACCTCGATCTCATAGGCGCTGAGGTTGCGGTAGCGGATGCCGCTGCGGTTCTGGATATTCCGCAGGTAATACTCATCCTGGCCCTCGGGTATGTAGCCTTCGGGAACAAATCCATAGCCGATCGCCGTGATGGGCTTTTTGATGATCTCGTTCATGGGAAAATCAAAAAAGTCAAAAATCAAAAGTCAAAGAGAACATCCTCATCTTACTCAACCGTAACCGACTTGGCCAGGTTGCGGGGCTTGTCCACATCCAGGCCTTTGGCCACACCAATGTAGTAGGCGAGGAGCTGCATGGGCACAACCGAGAGCATGGGTGCGAGGATCTCGTCGGCTTCCGGGACCACGATGACATCCCTGGCCAGGCCGCGGCTTTGTTCATCGCCTTCATTGATCACCGCGATCACCTGTCCCTTCCGGGCGTTGATCTCCTGCATATTGCTCACCACTTTTTCGTGGTAGGAATCTTTGGTGGCCACAAAAACAACCGGGAGCTGCTCGTCTACCAGAGCGATCGGGCCATGTTTCATCTCGGCGGCAGGGTAACCCTCCGCATGGATGTAGGAGATCTCCTTCAGCTTCAGCGCGCCTTCGAGGGCTACGGGAAAGTTGTAGCCACGACCGAGATAAAGCATGTCTTTCGCCTCGCGGTATTTTTCCGCGATCTTCTTGATGCCTTCCACATCCTCGAGAATGGCACCCACTTTTTGCGGGATGGCATCGATGCCGCGAAGCAGTTCGGTATAGCGGTCGTGATCGATCGTGCCGCGCAGCTGGCCGATCTTCAGGGCCATCATGGTAAGCACGGCCAGCTGGGCCGTAAAGGCCTTGGTGGAGGCAACACCGATCTCGGGACCCGCATGCGTGTAGGCGCCCGCATGTGAGGCGCGCGCGATGGAGGAACCTACCACGTTCACCACACCGAAGATAATCGCGCCTTTGGACTTCGCATTTTCAATGGCGACCAGCGTATCGGCTGTTTCTCCGCTCTGCGAGATGGCGATGATCACGTCGCCTTTATTGATCACCGGGTTGCGGTAACGGAATTCGGAGGCATACTCCACTTCCACATTGATGCGTGTAAGTTCTTCAAAGATGTATTCGGCCACCAGTCCGGCATGCCAGGAGGTGCCGCAGGCAACCATCACGATCCGGTTGGCCTGAATGAGCGCATCGGAGAACTTGTCGATGCCCGCCATGGTGATGGTGCCGGCGTCGGCATCTAGGCGACCGCGCAGGCAGTCATAGATGGTTTGCGGCTGCTCGAAGATCTCTTTCAGCATGAAGTGGTCGTAGCCGCCTTTCTCGATCGCCGCCAGTTCCATATCCAGCTTGGTGATGTAGGGCGTTTGCCGCTCGTTGCCCAGGTTCTTCAGGATCAGCTCATCGGATTTGATGATGGCGACCTCGTAGTCGTTCACATACACCACTTCTTTCGTATACTCGATGATGGGCGAGGCGTCGGATGCGAGGAAATGCTCGCCCTTGCCAATGCCGATCACGAGGGGCGAGCCCTTGCGGGCGGCGATCAGGGTGTCGGGGTTCTCGGCATCCAGGAGTACGATCACGTAGGCGCCGACGATGCGCTTCAAGGCGATGCGCACCGCTTCTTCCAGCGTGCAGTTGTTGTTGCTGCGGATGTCTTCGATGAAGTTGAGGAGGACCTCGGTATCGGTATCGCTCTTGAAGCTGTATCCTTTATTCGTGAGTTCCTGCTTGATCTGGGCGTAGTTCTCGATGATGCCGTTGTGGATCATGGAGAGCTTGCCGGAAGCGGAGAGGTGGGGGTGGGCATTGCGGTCGCTGGGCTCGCCGTGCGTGGCCCAACGGGTGTGGCCGATGCCGATGTTAGCGTGCAGGTCCTTGCCTTGCAGCGTCTCTTCCAGGTCG
>CBHWDR010000480.1:0-3337 GCA_966112575.1 uncultured Chitinophagales bacterium | reverse complement strand
ATCTCGGAGCTGGTTAAGGGCCTGATGGATGCCGGCCGCACGGATATCCCCGCGGTGCTGAACGAAGCCCTCTCCTCGCTCGATGATCTTTCGGTGCTGACGATCCACAGCTTCTGCCAGCAGACGCTCACCGAGTTTGCCTTCGAGACCCGCCAGGTCTTCGCCGCCGAAACCCTGCAGGACCTCGACGCCCTCATCACCGACCAGGTGAATGCCTATTGGCGCAGTGCCATCACCACCCTGCCGGTGGAATTGCTGATGGCCCTTAAAGACCTTGGCTTCGAGCGTGAAAGCATTCGCTGCGTGCTGAAAGACCACCTGGCCGGGAAGCGCTACCTCGACTACGATGCGCAGCAAGCCTATGTCTTCGCCGATGCCGACCATCAGCAATGGATGGCGGAGGTTGCAGAGCTGGAGGAGGCAGAGAAGGAATTGCGCGACTGCCTCCAGAAGCATATCGAAGAAAAGAAAGAAGACCTTCGCGCACAGTGCGAAGGCAACAAATCGGCCAAGCGATATCTCCTGCCGAAGCTCGAGGAAGCCGAGGCATTCATTAAATACATTTCCGACAAGCGCAGTTCGGATTATATCAGCAACCTGTTCGACAAGACCCTGCTCCCGATGATCGTTGAGTGTGAGGAAGCGGCGGAGAAAGTGGAACGTGCGCGCCGCAACATCACCAGCCGCCTCATCTGCGGGGCGATCAAAAAAGGCGAGGAAGGCATCCGCAGCTACAAGCAGCTTCACAACCTCATGGCGTTCGATGATATGATCGTCAACCTCCACGAGGCGCTCGTGAAGCGGCAAAGCCAGCCCCTGGCCGATGGCCTGCGGAAGAAGTACAAGGCCGTGTTCGTGGATGAATTCCAGGATACCGATCGCCTGCAGTACGAAGTATTCGACAAAGCATTTGGCAACGGTGACACCATCGTGTTCTATATCGGCGACCCGAAGCAGTCGATCTATGCCTGGCGCAAGGCCGACATCTTCACTTATTTCGAAGCGCGCCGCTCCGTAGGGGAGAACGTCTACAGCATGAACCACAACTACCGGTCCTCCGAGGGCTTCATCCGCGCGATGAATGCGTTCTTCCAGGTCGATGATGTGTTTCATTTCACCGGTGAGACCGACACGATCGAGTACATCGACGTGGATGCGCCGAAAGCCAACAGCCGGGGACAGCTGCTCCGCGCGGGTGCGGCGGAGATCCCGATCACCATCAGCCGCATCGCGCGCAAGCCCCTGCTGGCGACTGCCGTTGCCGCGCAGGTGATGGAGTTATTAGACAAGAAAACCTATGCGATCGATAAGAACGGACAGCAGGTGCCCATCCAGGCTTCCGATATCGGCATCCTCGTACGGAGCAACCGCGAGGGCCTGCAGGTGAAGGCCGAGTTGGCGCGGCTCAACATACCCGCGGTGACCATCGGCGATGCCAAAGTGCTCGCCACGAGCGAAACGCGTTACCTCTGGTACCTGCTCCAGGCCATGGAATCGCCTTCACGGGCCACCATCAACCGCGCACTGCTCTCGCCCTTTACCGGCTTCCTTTCGCCCACCATCCTCCAGCTTAATGAAGAACGCTCGATGGAGCTCTTCCGCGGCTACAAGCGCATCTGGGAAGAGGACGGCGTGTACACGGCCCTCATGCGCTTCGTGGCCGACTACAGCGTGAAGTCCGTGCTCCTGGGTGGCAACACCGAAGCCGGCGAACGCGTGGCCACCAATCTTTTCCAGCTGATCGAGCTCGTACACAAAGTGCAGGTGCAGAAAGCGCTGTCGCCGGTGGAGCTGCTCGGATGGCTAAAGCGTGGCATGGATGGCATGGCCACCGAGGGCGATGAATTCGAGCAGCGCGTGGAGAGCGATGATGAAGCGGTGAAGATCGTGACCATCCACAAGAGCAAGGGACTGGAGTACAAGATCATCCTCGCGCCCTTCCTGGATTTTAAATCCGAGTCGAAGCACAAGACCTGCTCCTTCCGCCATCCCGAAACAGGTGAATACCTCGCCGCCGAAACGCAATGGCTCAACGAGCAGCAGAAAGAATGGCTGAAGAAGCAGACCGAACAGGAAAACCGCCGCCTACTTTACGTGGCCCTCACGCGCGGTGTGTACAAGGCCTTTCTTTACAAATGCAAATCATCGAATAAGTCCACGCTCGATATTTTCATTAATGGCATCGATGCCCGCAGCGGGAATTGGATCGATGAGCGTGCGGCGCCTGCCCATCCTGCAGCATCCTACAACAAGGGCGGTACGCACGAGCCCCTGGCAGGCGTGCGCACGGCGGAGGATTTCGAACTGCAGCAACGCAACTGGCGGCGCATGAGCTATTCAGGGCTGGCGGCCAAGGGCGAGCCGGTGCTGCGTACGCGAACCGGTGAAGCCACGGAAGACTATGACCGCTTCCTCTTCCAGCAGCTGTCGCGGGGCGCGCAGACCGGCAACATGCTGCACTATCTTTTCGAGAACGTCAATTTCGCCTCCGAGACGCACTGGCCGCGGGTGCTGGAAGAAGCCATCCAGCAATTCTCGCCAAAGCAGAAAGAGACCTACCTGCCCGGCCTGGAGCGCATGCTGAAGGAAGTGCTGCACACACCCCTGGACATTGCCGGGGAAACCTTCACGCTGGCGGAGGTGAACTTCTTCCACCGGATCCACGAGCTGGAGTTCGACTTCCCCGTACAGGAATTCGCGGCCCGCTCGCTGAACCACCTCTCTCGCCCGGGCCGCACGATCCGCGTGAAAGACCTCGGGGAAGTGGAAGGCATGCTCAATGGCAAGATCGATCTCTTCTTCGCGCATGGCGGCAAGTACTATATCCTCGACTGGAAATCGAACTACCTGGGCGACCGGATCGAGGACTATGCACCCGAAAAGATCGCCGAGGCGATGAACGAAGGCAACTATCACCTGCAATATCTCCTCTATACCAAGGCGGTGCGGAAATATCTGGCCCTTCGCGACCCGGGTTTCCGCTATGAAACGAACTTTGGCGGCATCATCTATCTCTTCCTGCGCGGCATCCGGCAGGGCCAGCCCCACGGCATCTTTACCCTGAAGCCGGAAGCCGAATGGCTGGAAGAACTGGATGCGGTGCTGGAGGGAGGGTACCCGATCACGGTGAAGGGCATTGAGGTGGAAAGCCGATCGCTGATCGCTGATTCCGGATCGCTGATCGCTGATGTGTAGATCTCTGATCTGTTTCGCGTGCAGTCTTTCCAATCGGTAGGTGGAAGCTTTTAATCGATCAGATGAATTTTTGAAATGAGAGAAAGCAAGAATGAATAATGACTGATCAAACAAAAAGAAATCAGCCATCATCACATTACCG
>CBHWDR010000479.1:0-3339 GCA_966112575.1 uncultured Chitinophagales bacterium | reverse complement strand
TGCACACATGGAAATAAAGATTGCGGATCGACTGCACGATGTCCGGCAGCTTGGGAAGTTCGAAAAGCGGCAACCCTAAAACATTAAATCCGGCGATCACCGTGTAGAAGAGTAGAATTGCACAGAGTATTTTCCACCAGCTTTTGTTCATACCTGAGCCCGGGGCCGTTTAAAAGTTTGGGGGCAAAAATAAGGCAGGATGATACAATAACGAATAGTGCACCCAGAATAAGGGAATCTCATCACTTCAGCACTCCCGCTTCCCTTCTTGTTCCTTGTTCTGTATTCTTCATTCCGAAACAGGGTTTCGGTCAGTCTTTCCAAAGAAAGGGGAAGAGCACGTTGCCAAGAATGATCACCAGCAGGTCGGAAGTGAGCAGAAGCAGGATATTGGCAGTGGGGATGGCAGCTCCCGTGTCGAAAACGGTTTTCGACACATTCATCAGCATCAGCAGCTGGGGGATGATGAGCGGAAATCCCAGGATGGCCATGATGGCGGCGTTCTGCTGGGCTTTCGCCGCGATGGCTGCAAGGAAGGTGAAGACCAGGCTCAGGCTCCAGCCGCCAAGGAAGACGATCCCGATGAAGGTGCCCGTGCGCACCACCGGGTAGGTCATGAACAGCGCGAAGAGCACGAAACTGAGGAGGCTCATCACCGCCATCAGCACGGTATTGAAGAGCATCTTGGCCAGGATGAAGTTCTGCGGGCTGGCAATGCTCTGGTAATACAGCATCCGGTTCCTGCCTTCCTGGAGAAAGCTTTTCGCAACGGCATTGATCGAAATAAACAGCTGGATCACCCAGAACAGCCCGTTCCAGGTGGCGGTATCCGGATGCTCAATGGCCATGTAGAGTACGAAGATGGTGGCGCCCACATACAGCAGCACTCCATAGAACGCATATTGCTGGCGGATCTCCAGCAGGAGGTCCTTTCGGAACAGGGTCCATATCTGTCGGAAGGAGTAGATGAGATAGTTTTTGCGAAAATAGGCTGGTAAGGATTATTTTGCCCATACAATTCTGATTATGAAACTACGTCATGCTTTTTCGGGCCTCGCCCTCATCTGCGCCCTCGCCAGCGGCTGCAGCAACAACACCGGCAGTACTGCATCTGCCGATGGCACGGTGCTCAAGTTCGACCTCGATAAGGGTAAGAAATACGGTTATGATATCGAGATGAACTCAAGCCAGAACTACCAGGGCCGCGATTTCAACTCGAAAATGAATTTCGGCTACGATATGGAAGTGCTGGACAAAACCAGTGAGCAGACGACCATCCGTGCCACCTATACGCGCATCGCCATGAACATCGCCTCCCCGGGCGGGGATATTTCGCTCGACTCCGACCAGCCGCTGAAAGACACGGCTACGAACGGGGAAATCGATCCCAGCACCATGATGAAGCAAATGTTCGCTACCATGAAAGGAAAGAGCTTTACGATGAAGGTGGCACCCGACGGCTCCATAACCGAGATCACGGGGGTGAATGAAATGGCCGAGGCCATGGCCAACAGCATGAACCTCCCCGAGCAGTACAAACAGCAGATGCGCGCCGCCTTTACCCAGCAGTTCAACAACGAAAGCCTGAAGCAGAGCTTTGGCAACGCGTTTAACATCTATCCCAACAAGCCTGTGAAACCCGGCGACAAATGGGAGAAGAAGGCCAATGTGAATGTTGCCGGCTCCCCCGTGATGTCTACAACTACGTATACGGTAAAAGAAGTCAAAGGCGACCGGGTGTCGCTTGACCTCAGCGCGGACATCAATAACGGCAGCGGTACGCAATCCGGCACAATGGTGGTTGATGCGGAAACGGGCCTGGTGATCGAAGGCACCACCAACCAGAAGCTGACCCAGCCGATGGCGATCAACAGCACGATGAAGATCACCGGACGAGAGAAGTAAGTAATTCCCATAAAAAGAGAAAGGGCAGCCACCGGCTGCCCTTTCTCTTTTTCGTGAGGAGGTCAAAGCAATTTTGGTTGCTCCAGTTCTTTGGCCGTTTCCGATTTGATGCCATTCGGCGCTGCGTCCAGGGAGCCGTCCAGCTCATAGCAGGTGCGGCAACGGGGCTCATATGCGTTCTTGGCGCCGAGCATGATCTGCTCCTCGTTGGGAATGATGCGGTAGGAATAGTTGGCGATATGGCCGCACTTGACACAGATGGCGTGCAGCTTGGTCACGTAGTCGGCGATGGCCATCAGGTGAGGCATCTGTCCGAAAGGCTTGCCCATATAATCCATGTCGAGGCCCGCAACGATCACCCGCACGCCGCGGCGTGCCAGTTGCTCGCAAACGGTGCTGATCTCGTCATCAAAGAACTGGGCTTCGTCGAGGCCAACGACGTCCACGTCCTGGGCCATGAGGAGAATGGTCTGGGAATTATCGATCGGGGTGGACTGGATATAGTTCTCATCGTGGGAGACGATCTTCACTTCATCATAGCGCACATCGATGGCGGGCTTGAAGATCTCAACCTTCAGATTGGCGATCTTGGCCCTTTTCAGGCGCCGGATCAGCTCCTCGGTCTTGCCCGAGAACATCGAGCCGCAGATCACTTCGATCCAGCCTCTGCGTTCGCCTCTTATGTTGGGTTCGATAAACATGCAGGTGGTTTAGGTACGTTTCGTGGTCCCGTAAGGGCCGGTTGTATCGAAAGATTTCCTTAAATCAACGAAACGCGGGCCGGACAGGGGGTGAAAATTAAGTCCTCCTTAGTAATTTCGGCCACATCTTTTCGTTCAGAAGATATCCTATTCGTCAAACAGCGAAAGTACCACAAACCATGGAAAGAATTCAGGCGCTCATCGACAAGTTGTACACGCAGAAACAGGCTGCTGCTTCACCCGCTCAGTTGTTATTCACCGTGCAGTTGCTTCAATCCGAACTACAGCAGTTGCAACAGTCGGGTGCCAGCCTCGGAACGGCTAAAGTGGCGGTGACCCTGCCTGCCCGCATGACGGTAGCTGTTCCCGCACCCGTTGCGGAAGCCAGGCCGGTGGCCCAATCCCAGACCCTTGCCGTTAAGGAGCCGGCCCAGCCGGAGCCCCGGCAGTATGAGGCCTATATGCCGAAGCCCGCGGCAGCCCAGCCCGAAGTGCCGGCATACGCCGCCCCTGTTGCCGAAGACACAAGGAGCAGCTATTCGCTCCGGAAGCCCCCCGTAGTGGAGACCGAGCCGGTTCGCCCGGCGTCCCGACCGGTGGTGAACCCCGCTTTCGAAGTGGCGGAGGAAGAAGTGCCCGTACTTGTTCAGCATGCCGAAGCCAAAGAAGTGTATGAACTGGCACCGGAGCCCCGCGAGGTGGTGAAGCTCGGCGTGCTGGGGGCAGGGTTCAT